>NZ_NPDQ01000007.1 GCF_002812125.1 Leptospira brenneri | reverse complement strand
ACGCTACTGGTTGGTTTATTAGGGAGGTGTTATGACAAAGTTAAGTGGAATTGAGTGGCCATGGAATGGAAAGCCTATTTATCAACAGGATTTTATAAAAGAACATTCCTCACTTGCTGCAGAGATAATCAATCGATTTGCAGATATATTTTCTGGAAGTATTTTTAATGGAGGAGCAGTCACACCAGGTGCATCGCCAGGTTCAATAAATATTTCAGCTTTGGTAGCTTACGATAATGAAGGTAGGAGAATCCAATTTACTAATATAGAAAACCTACCGATTTCTAGGCCAGAGGCCGATTCCGTCGTAGTTGTTCGACATAGGTTTCAAGAAACATCTTCAGGTAATCTTGATTCCACTGGTTATGCGATAAACTATAGATCCAACGCTTTTGAGATCCTTTTCTTAGAAACTGCAGGATCAGAAGATATTCAGCTAGCTGCAATTCGAAATATATCTGGTACCGTTACAATTCTTTCCGATCTCCGAAATTGGAGACGCATGAATGCAGAAAAGCTAAGTCCAAATTCAATCATAAACAGCTTATTGTCTCCATCAATTAAAATTGGTTCACTAGAAGACCTTGTTGTTACGTTTGTAGGATCCGCGCGATCGTCTGTCACAAATGCCTTGAACGCTTTAATGACTAAATTAGTCCTTGATGTAAATAATCTTACTGATAACATAACAATGATTAATCGAGTAATTACAAATGACCTTCCGAACCTTTATGCTCCAAAAAATCATTCACATCCAGCAAGTCAGAATGCTTTTTTGATTCAATATGAGGGTGAAAGTGCTAATTTTACACATGTACCAAATGTTGATGGAACCATTGTATTTTATAGAATATCTAGTCCTCCATCTGTAGGGCGAAATTATTTCATCCATGACCACTTTATTGGAGGCATTCTGCCAATTGGCGGGGGGTTTGCGGGGGTTGCGATTAAGGATGGGGTTTGGTTTAATTTCGGCTTCTAAGTAAGTTTGATTTTACCTACATTGCAATATCTGAAATTCAGTAACGATTTTAGCGCTCATCGGGACCCCCGGTAATGCTCGCGGACAAGTTCTGTATGAGGTAGATGGATTTGAAAAAGATGATTTTTGTTATTCTCTACAGAAATCTTTTGATGTGATATTAAGGAATTCGAGCCCGTTTTATACAAGGTTCTATCAAAAATTATTAGAAAGGCGACCTGATTTCAAAAATCTTTTTTCGAATACAAATTTTGACCAACAAGGTGAAAAATTAGTAAGTATGATTCAGTATGCTATTGATAGGCTTGCCATTTTACAAAAAATTAAGACTGAATTAATCAACCTAGGCAAACGTCATGTATCCTATGGTGTCCGTGAAGAGGATTACCAAGACACGGGAATGGTACTATTGGAAACATTGGAAGAGTCGTTAGGCGATGAGTGGACACAAAACCTAAAGGAAAATTGGCAACTTGCGATTACTGAAGTTGCTTCCTTAATGATTCAAGGACACAAAGAGATCTGAGAATTATATTTTTTCTTTTTTACCATGGAAATATATTACTTAAACCACTAGAGAGAAATGTAAAATTCTCTCTAGTGAAGGTTTCAAATTTCTAACGTAATAGCAAACCAAAAAATGAATTCTATTGCGGAACCAAAACTGTGTTCATATCGATTCAATGATGAATTTTATAATCTTAAAGTTCATTGAGATATGGTTTTGCATCTTCGATGAATTGGTAAGAGGTCGCTTTAAAAACTTCTTCTTCTGAAGCAGTAAATAAATTTACCCAAATCACCGGTAATGAAAACAACCATAAGAAAACAGACCTTCTCGGTGTATAAGTGAAATCTTTTACTTTTTGGCCATCTTTATATAAAGAATAGGTAACATCAAAACCTTCGTTGGAACTCCAAGCAGGTAAAAGAGTTGCTGTGGCAATGGAAAGATAACCGAAGATTAAGGTCTGAGCGGAAACGGGAGCCCATTGAGTGACAACTCTGCAGTAGATTCCCTTTTGTGGAATGACTTTTGGATCAAATATTTCTTCTGTTTCATTAAACTGCGAATTCAGTTTTGTTTTAAAAACAGACTTTAAGGCCGCATAACCGCCAAATTCTAAAATTGGGAATGGTTCCAAATGGTAGAAAAGTTTAAGTTTTGAGGGGCTAGACGATTTTGTGGGAGCATCTATTGTCGGATAATCTCTGTAAGATGTGATACAAGACGAAAAAGTTAGAACAAATAAAAAAATTAAATGAATGAACTTCATTTTTAAACCCCTGTTATAGTTTGGCACAAAGATCTCAGATTATAAATTTAATACAACACTTTTAAATGATGAGCAAGGTTAGTTGGTGTAGTGGTTTTTTTGCGTTAGAGATCTGTAGGGCTTGGTCCGCCGATGGCGGACGGGAGCGTGAGCGCACCCCGAAAGAGCTCGCCCCGTGATCTATGTAATTTCTAAAACTGATGAAATTGGGGAACGCCCAAATTAACAAGTTACTCTCTTGCAATCAGAGAACATAACAATATACAAACTTAATTCGCAAGGAAAACTGATTCCGCTTCGTTTTGAGATCCATTCCCTGCATTTAAACAAGTGAATTGTGCATAACCAGAAGTAAATCCATTATTATAATAGTTCCGAGTAGTGAGGCCATCGTCCGAAGGATACGTACAGCGACCAGTGCGAGTATAGGCTGCTTGAAGAACCGCACAAGTATTTCCTGTTGCTGGGCCTGTTCCTAGAGTATCATAACATAGAGATGGAGGTGTATAAAGAGTCGCTGAACTAGATGGAACCACTCCACTGCTATTCGCAATTTGCAAAAGATAGGAACCACCCATTCCGCTTATATGTTTCACCATCACATACACAGTGCCTGCACCTAAAGTTAAGCGATTGAACTCTGCACCATCTCTTCTTTTTTCAGCAAAGGCTATTGGTGTTGCATTCAAACTTGTAAAATAATAAAAATCCAAGTCAGCAAAGGTATGTCCAAACGAGTTGAATACGTGGTCCGCTGCAGTAGCGGTGAATTGAATGAAACTTTTATTATCCCTGCCATCGATAGGTCTATAGATTGAGTGCGGTTGATTCGTGGTCCAACTTACCAGTGGTCGATATCGAACCTTTGTAGAAAATACAACAGCACCATCTTTTTCCACTGAAAAGTCGACCGCTGAATTCTCTGTAACGCCTGGAATCGTAGGCATGGTAAATTGGAGAGTGTCATTCGAAATTGCAGAGACACCTGTTGCACTGACACCACCCACTTTCACAGTAACTCCTGAAGTTTTTCCCGTAAGATCTGTATTCTGGATTTGGTTTTGGGAACCTGGGTAACCCCATTCTAGAACATAATCTGTGGGTTGGAGGAGGTATAACCCCAAAAGTAATTCTTCCGTGTTAGAAGAATCCTTTTTTTTACAGTTAAATAAGAAACAAAGAATAGTTATCAGCAGGATCGGTTTCATAGCATATACGAAGTTAAATGGTATTGGAAAAATAGTAAATCGGAAAATTCAAACTCCTGAATATTCTGTCTGGTAAAAAAAGCTACAAAAAACAGGCTAAATGCAAGATCCGTAAGCACTGAACAAAGGCGGACGTATTGAGTTGCCTTAAGATATTTCTAGACCTTTTTTTGAATCATTTGGTTTTCTAGTAATACCTTGATCTAAATTATGAAATAACAATTGTTTTCTGTTTTACGACTGTCTTTGTTTTGTGGAGAATGATTTCTCTCAGAAAAGGGTCTGAAACATTTTTATTTCTTTACAGAAAAAATGAAAGAATTTCCCTTATTCGAATTAAGGAGAACAAAAATGAAAAAAATATTCCTTTTAGGAATTATTGTTTTTTTATCAAACTGTGTTACTGCAGGCAAGGTAGGTTATCTTGTTCCTGCTGAAAACGATTCAGCAGAATTGTCGGAAACTGTTTTGGGTGAGAAATGTGGAACGATCATTGTTGGTATTTATGATGACGTGTTTGCTAGTGCTAAAGCAAAAGGTAATGTTAAGAACCAAAATGTTGGTTTATTATGGAGCAATGAGTTTGCTTCTGCATGTGCTCAAATGAGAAAGCTGAAATAATTAGGAAGGAAAGATAATGAATATGAAATGGGTGTCATTTTTTGCAATTGCATTTGCTGTTAGTTGTTCCTATAAAGTAGGAAATTTTAAAGAAGTTTCATTAGAAGCTCCTGCAAACCTAGAGGTAGTTGGATCTGGAACAGTTGAAGGCCGTGAATGTGGATGGGCTGGTTTTAATAATACTTGGTATAACCAAAGTATTGCAGAAGCAACTCGTGATGCGCTTACAAAAGCGCCTGGTGCTACTGGATTAAAAGATGTTACTATTAGCGGTAAGCATGCAGTTTGGTTAGTCTTAAATTGTGTTTATGTGGAAGGAACTCCTGTAATTGAAAAGAGTTCTGCATCTACTGGAAAGAAAAAGTAATCACTTTTTTATATAGGGGTTTAGAACCCCTATATAAAAATAGATATGTTTAAATTCTAGACAGTTCCGTGATGGACCAAGTTTTCACTGCAGAATTCTAGAAATTCATCAAAATTCATAGGTTTTGCGATGTAATAACCTTGTCCTAGATCACAATTCATATTCTTTAATTGTTCCCAATCGTTTTCTGTTTCAATTCCTTCCGCAGTGCACTTCATTTGCAGTTTTGTTGCCATTTCTATGCTAGAGTTGATGAGAACCTTGGAAACGTTGCTTGTTGTCATTTCGCGGACAAAAGATTGGTCAATTTTTAATTCAGTGAATGCAATACGAGAGATTTGTTGCATACTCGAATATCCTGTACCGTAGTCATCGATGGAGAGCCCGAATCCTTTCATTCGAAGACGCGCTAAGTTTTCGAGTGCCGGTGCCATCTCGGTCATAGCGGCAGTTTCTGTGATTTCTAGAATAATAAACTTGGGATCCAATCCTGATTCAGATACTACGCGAGTGATTTTATCGGCAAGATTTGTATCGGTTAGCGAAGTGAGGGAAAGGTTGACCGAAATAGAAATTTCATGACCTTGTGCATGGATTAATTTACAAGCTTTTGCCGATTTCTCTAACATAAGGAATGTTAGTATATCGATGTTACCAGATTTTTCTAAAACATCAATAAATTCGTAAGGTGTAATCACACCACGTCCTGGATGGATCCATCTGGCTAAAGCCTCTGCACCAATCACTCTACCTGTAGATAATTTTACTTTTGGTTGAAAGAAGGGAGTGAATTCTCCACCTGTTAATCCTTCAAGAATTTCACCTAAAGTATAACGAGATCCGTTACTTATTTCTTTTCTTTGTTTTAAGTCCCGAGACTTATAAATATTGATTAGCGTTTCTAAACGAGCAGGGGTAATTGGTTTTTCTATTGTTCCCAGCAAATAAATCCCGTAAGCGCCTGCCATCTTTCGAACCGAATCAATCAATGCAATGTCTAAAGCACTCATGATGATTGTGGCAATCGATGGATGAGAACTCCCTATGTGACGAAGAAATTCCATCCCGTCCATTTCGGGCATATTTAAATCACAGAGGATGATATCAATTAAAGTTGATCTTGTGTCATTTAGAAAATTTAAAGCTTCGGTTCCTGTTCGGGCTTCCGCAATTTGCATCGCACCTAGATTTGATAAGACGGAAACGATCACATCTCTTTGAAAGTCGTCATCCTCAATCACTAAGAAAGATAGTTCGCTTGCAATCATAGTTTTACTCAATACGATAAGAACTTATAAAATATCAATGAATGATTCGATGTTTAATACATCATCTTTCATTATTTCAATTTCTTTTAGTGCTTTATCGAATTCATTTCCTTTAATGAATAATTCAATTTTTATATAACCATTAACTAAATCTCTGGCTCCTGCTACTTGGCTTGCACCTTTGAGGCGATGTGCTAAGCGAGCTGATTCACTGTAATTCATCATCGTTAACTCATCAATCAGTTTCCGTAAGTCATTTTGATGGTGCGATTTGAATTTTTTCAAAATGGAAATTTGATCCTTTTTGTCAGAAACAATGTTTTTAAGTTCGCTTATATCAATAGGAGATTCTGTGCTAATGAGCGTATCAAAAGTATTGGTTTGAACTGGATAGATAATTGTAGGTAACCATTTGAGAAGTGTCTGCCTGAGGTTTGTTAGTCTGGCAGGTTTGATCATTACTTCATCCATCCCTACCGAAAGACAGTGTTCGTTTTCCTCACTTAATACGTTGGCAGTATAACCTATAATTGGGATTCGTTTTTGATAACTAAAAGATTCAATATTCCGAATTTCCTTCGTGAGCATATAACCATCTTTAATTGGCATGTGACAATCAGTAATGATTAAATCATATTTATTTGTTAACCACAATAACATCGCCTTATCACCATCTTCCGCACTATCAACCTGAAGACCAAACATTTCAAGTTGTCTGACCAGGAGTTCTAAGTTTACTGAATGATCATCAACAACAAGAATTTTAGGTGTGTAGGATTGCGAATGGACTATAGGTTCGATCGAACTATCTTCTGTAACCAGAGAACTTACATTATCCAAATCAAGATCGACTGTGGGCAGAGACATCGTAATGCTAAATGTGGAACCTATCCCCGGTGTACTATCAATTGCTAATGCACCATCAAGGAGGTCTGCTAATCGTCGGCAGATGGCAAGACCAAGGCCTGTCCCACCATATAATCTTGCTGTGTCTGCAGTTGCTTGCGTATAGGTTTGGAATAATCTTGATTGGTCTTTTTTGCTGAGACCAATTCCAGTGTCCGTAACAGAAAATTGAATTTGTTGTGCATGTGTTAAATTTTTTACCAACTGGGCTGAAACTTTAATACTACCTCTCCCTGTAAATTTGATTCCGTTACTGACAAAATTATTGATGATTTGTGATAACCTGAGTGGATCTACTATATGCGCAGAGAGAATATTTTCATCGATTGTGTATGTTAGGGTTAAACCTTTAGAACTAGCAATATGTGAATATGTTGTTACTACATCTGAAACTAACTGACTGATTGAAGTTGGTTGCAGTGATAATTCTAATTTCCCTTCTTCAATTTTTGACCAATCCAAAATATCACTTAAAATACGTAACAAGCTGTTCCCGGATCCCAGTGAATTCTGAACCATACTTTTCTGGTCAGAGCTAAGGTTTGTCTGTGAAAGTAGTTCTAACATTCCTATTAGTCCGCTGAGTGGAGTGCGGATTTCGTGACTCATTGTTGCTAGAAAAGAATCTTTTGCTTTGTTTGCAAGTTCTGCATTCTCTTTTGCTTTTTCCAAGAATGCTTTGGCAGCAAATTCTTCAGTAATGTCGCGAAATACCAGAATGAAACCAATGGTTTTGTCTTGTTTATTTTTTATTGGTGCACAGTTGATTGAAACATTGATCCTTCTGCCGCTGCGATGAATTAAGATCGAATCTTGGGAATCGCCTTTTGGTTTCCCAGTAGCCAATACTTCGGCGATCGTAATTTCCTTTGGTAAATTGGTTTGTGCGTGAACTAATCTTAATATATCATCAACCTTACGTCCAATTGCTTCTATTTCCTTCCAACCTGTTAATTCTTCGGCAACAGGATTCAAACGATTGACTTTTCCAAATTCGTCTGTGGTTAGGACGGCATCTCCAATGGATCTTAATGTTGTAGATAGATTTTGTTCGCTATTTAAAAGAGCTTCATTCTTTTCAATGACATCTTTCGCACGTGTATAAACCTCGGATTCCATCTTTGCAATCCGATCATGCATTTCATCCGTTACTTCTGATTGTTCTATTTTCTGTTGTTTTAAATAAACAAATTCAGTGACATCTTCGGCCCGATGAACAATACAAATTAAGTTTCCGTTTGCATCGAGAACAGGGGAGTTCCTTGGGCTCCAATACCTAACTTCGAATCCACTTCCATCTGGTTTTCGTATGTCATATTTTTGCATTGTCATTGTGCTTGAGGTTTTGTAATTAACCACCTGCATCAAAGAAAATCGGAGTTGTTTCACACCATCGGCGTGTATATCGTTTGGATTGTCGGGGAATACTTCAAAAATATTATGTCCGATTACTTTTTCTCTCTGGATTAAGGTGGCTCTTGCGTAAGCATCGCTTACATCAATGATGTTAAGATCCAAATCAAGAAGCATATAAAGTTCGGGGAGTGCTTCAAAGATTGTTTTGAAATCAAATTGGTTTTTTATCTTTTTTTTGGGTATAGTTTTTGCTCTAAGCTCTTTTGTTTCCATGTCTTTGATTCCATAGCAGTCAGAAAAAGCGTAAAAAAAAACAGGAGCACATAACTGTAATATATGCAACTAGAAAATGTAACTTCTGTGAAGTGGTGGTTGTACTAAATTTTATGATAATCGTGTTTGTTTTTACTTTGAATTGGATCTCGTAGGAGGAAAAATAAATAAAAAGTATTTTTTTTTCAGAACAATGCAATAAATTTAAAATCGGTTATACGAACAAAGTTCGGTGATGCGCGAAGATGGGCTTTCGGTTTAAAATTATTTTTTTCGTATATTGTGGATTATAGGTAAATAAGCATAAAGGGAATATTATACGAGAACTATTATCTATATAATTGTATTACTTTTCTTCTGGCGATACAATTCAATAGAAAAGCTTATCAATGAAACCTTAAAATTTAAGATTTAGGGCAGTGTGGTTAGGTCCATTTCTTAAATAATAATTTGTATAACTGATGTTTACTTTTTTATTTAAATAGTAAAATCACTCCACCTATATCATTCGTGGTTGATTTGATTTTGGCTAATAGTTTGGATAGATTTTCTCCTTCCGAAAAAGTAGCATCTACGCTTGAGTCCATTGCGTAAGCAACATCAGAAATTAGTTTTTGTGAATTGTTCTGGTCTGTTATGTTTTCTTTAATCTCTGCCAACATTCTTGAGAGTTGCTCGGACTCTAGTAGCAACTTGTTTTTGATTTGCATTTGATTTGTTGCAGATTCTGAAATGAAATCGATCTTCTCAAAAATTTGTTTTACCTCTCCGATGATTTCTTTATAGAGGAGGTTGGTTTCACTAATTTTTTGGCGATTGAGTGTTACTTCTTCTTTGTTTCTTTTGACATTGCTATCAATTTCTTTGATGCTATTGGATGTTTGAGTCGCAAGTTTCGAGACTTCTTGCGCAACAACGGCAAACCCACTACCATATTCCCCAGCTCTTGCGGCTTCAATAGAGGCATTCAATGCCAATAGGTTGACTCGTTCCGAAATTTCTTTGATTACGGTAACCATTCCTTCGATTTTTCCAGAACTGGTTGCAATGTTTTCAATTACATTCGCCATCTCTTCCATGGCTTTATTCCCTTTCTGGATTTTTTCAGAGATCCCGAAGGTTAAACTTTTGGAAAGGTTACTATTTTTTTCCGATTCATTGATATGTTCGGAAAGAAGTTTGATACTTTCGGAAACATGAATCAATGTAGAGTAATTGTTCGTTGATGCATTCTCGATATTTGTCATATTTTCCGTCATTTTGCGGACGGTTAAATCTAAATTTTCTGAATATTCCTTTTGTCTATTTAAACTAGAATGAAAAGAATCATCAGCTAACTTTGCATTATCTACGGAAGAAGATAACCCGGATGTAGCATCTTTTAAGAGTGTGATAATATCTTGGAAAATATGTAATAATTCAAATAAAGAATGGAGGATTGAGTCAACTTCGTTACGTTTTTTTAAGTTTGCTTTGATAGTCGGTTCAACATTTAAATCGCCTTTGATCGCATTAGATATCGTATGTTTAATGATCACAAATTGTTTTTTGTAATTTTGTATCTGCAACAAAGCAAAAGCGACTAGGGCAAAAGAAAAAAAAAGTCCCGCAAGTGAGAAGAAAATCATAATCCAACTTTTATCAGTGACACCAACGAGTTGGTATACCAAAGATCCAAGTTGAATTGTGATGAGAGATAGTGATAAAACTACGTATTGAGTTGTTTTGCTACGTTTCATTGGTGGAGTTTATACTGAGTCCAACCATTGGTATCCTTCTTCCGGTGATTCAAATATCTTTACTTCGATTCCGTTTGTAGCAAAAAAATCGACTAAGTTTTTCTCAGACATAGCGGATAGAGCTGATTGAGGTTGGACTAGGGCCCATTTTTTCCAACCAGCTTTGATGGCTCTTGGAGTCCAGTCGTTGTTTAGCCATTCCACATCTTCCGCTGTATGAGTACCCATATTCCTGTTGTCAGACAACCACTTAACTGCTTTGTTCTGGATGAGTGCATCAACACCTTTGTTTAAGCTGTCTTTTAAATCGGCCCCAGTGTTTTTCCCAGTTTGAGTAAGAACAACGATCTTTTTATCTTCTAAGTATTCTGTTACGGCGGTCGGGCATTGAAATATGATCATTCGGATTTATCCTTCGTTGAGGTGATTGGTATTTTTAGAGACGAAAATTGCAAGGGAATTCTATTCTATAGGTTTACTTTTTTTCATTTTGTAGTTAGAGAACAAGTGGGACATAGCGTACTTTCTTTCGGATTGGTCTACGTTTTAAAACTAAAATCCATATTGAACTTTATTAGATTACGAACCATGCCAGGTTATGTTTCTTGGGAATTCAAGTTTACCCAATCCAAAAACAATTTGTAAATACGCTATACGTAGGTTGTCTTTATTTTTTTAAATACTAGGGAGAAACAGGGATTCACCATAGTAGCAGAATTCCTTCATTTCAGGAGATAAAAGTTTTATGACAGAAAGGCGATATTGGAAAAATTCGGAACCTTACCACCTAGTAGAAGCTTTTATAGAAAACGAATCCGTAATTTTCAAAGATTGGTTTGATACAGGCAAAGATCCCAATCGATATGATTGGAAGTTTGAAGAAATTTTGAATGGAGCTGGAAAATCAGATATCGAATACCAATTAGGGGCTACGGTTTATTTGGAAATTTTGGAAGAGGTGAAAAGAAGGTTGGGGAAGTAGAAGGTGAAGTATAGATGAGGATAAGATTTTTGTAAATAAAACCTTATCGTATGTAATTCAATTCATTCTTCATCCGATTTAAAAATATCATCTTCCATAAAATCATAAGTACTAAAACCTAATAAAAAGTCTGAAAACTCGCTAAAATTAAATCCGGCCCGTATTCCCAAATACAATCCAAAGGAGACTTCTACACTTACTGGTTGGTTACAATGTTTTTTCCCGGAGCTCTGTTTTTTATCTGTAAAGAAAACTAACATTAATACGTTGGAGGCATCATAAGACTTTTGACGGTTTCTCTTGAGGTCAGGGTAGACGGGTCTATGTTGGTTGGAATTGAGAATGAGAAATGAATTTCCCATTTGATTCGTAAACGTTCTATTATTAGAACCACCAAAAATTCCTATATCATCCACTCCGCCAGCTTTGTACAAGCCGAATTGCCCATTACGAATCCCAGCACCTTTTGCGTTTTGGTTGATTTGCACTCCACCGCCCAAACACCAAACCCAAAAGCCGGCACCATAGTGGTTTGTTTCCACTCCGAGGGTAAAAGAATCGACAAGATCCAAACTTCTGTTAGTAAGATAATTTCCTGTCGATTGGCAAGTGATAAAACTAGAAAAGCAGAAAACAATTGTTAGCAGTCTGTATCTTGGCATTTGTTTGTAACAAACAATTATGATATACCAAAAAGTCTAGATATTTATTGGTTAGACTGAATAAATATTAATGTTTTAGAATGTTTGTAATTAGCTATCTATCGTGCAGTTTGGTCGTTTGTATAGATTGGATTTATGGTAAATGGTTAGTAATCCTTCTGATTCGATTAGGGAATTTTGCCGGTTATGTTTTGAAATTTAGGATAATTTGTGGTTAAACAAAATGTTGACCGTATATTGCATATACACTGTAGTGTCCATTATAGGATACTGGTAATGGAACTTTCCCACAAAGACTTGAAGGATATTGGATCTTCCTGTTTAAATTTAAGTCTCAGAAGAACGAGTCGGTTGGTTACTAGTTATTATGATTTACTATTAAAACCTTCAGGGCTTCGGATCACTCAATTTACCCTTCTCGTTGCTGTTGCGTATGAAAAAGACCCGAGTATTACCGATTTGGCACGCCTGACCGATATCGATCGAACAACTTTGCAGAGAAGTTTGGATATTTTGAATCGAGATGGTTTGGTCAAAATAGAAAAAAAAGAAATTGGTAATGTACGCAGTGTTTCGCTTACCAAAAAAGGGGAAGTCGCGTTGGTGAAGGCAGTTGCGCTTTGGAAACAGACGCAAAAAACAATTATCGATAGTCTTGGAAAATCAGAATTCAAACAAACGTTAAAAATTCTTAACGAATTGGGAAATCTTCCCGTCTTACAAATAGATGATAAATTTGAAACGTAAATGGATGATGCGGATAAAAGAACAAATTTTTTGAATATATAGTGTATATACACTTTGGTAGGAGCTGCAAATGGTAGTAATCTTGGATGGAGTGAGAACTCCTTTTGGGAAATTTGGTGGAGGACTTAAAGATTATAGTTCTTCAGAGTTAGGGGTCATTACGGCAAAAGAAACGATTCGTAAATTAGGATTGGATCCAGGCGAAATCGAAGAATCGATTTATGGCAATGTGATTCAGGATGACAAGGATTCGGCGTATCTCGCAAGGCATATTGGACTCAAGTCTGGCCTTAAAGAAAGTTCTAGTGCGCTTACGGTGAATCGTCTATGTGGATCTGGGATGGAAAGTATAATCATTGGATCTCGTAAGATTCTTTCAAAAGAAAATAACCTGATGCTTGTTGGTGGAACAGAATCGATGAGTAATGCACCGTTTGTATTAAAGAATGCCCGTTGGGGAAATAAATATGGGGATACAGTTGCGGAAGATAGTTTGGCCCAAAGTCTTACTGATTGTTATGCGGACCTCACAATGGGAATGACAGCAGAAAACATCGCTAATCATTTCAAAATATCAAGGTCGGAGCAAGATGATTGGGCTGGCATCTCTCAAGTTAGGGCAGAAAAGGCTAGTGAAACTGGAATTTTTTCTGAAGAAATGATTCCAGTTGCGAGTAAAGGTAAAAATGCGGCCTTGATCCAAAGAGATGAACAGATCAGAGGGATCTCTTGTGTTGATCAACTGCAAAAACTTCCAACAGCATTCTTAAAAGAGGGATCTGTCACTGCTGGGAATTCATCTGGTATCAATGATGGAGCGGCGTCTTTATTGATTGCTTCTACAAAATGGTCAGAGGAGAACAAAATAAAACCTTTGGCTAAAATTATCGGATATGCGAACGTTGGTTGCGATCCCAAAATGATGGGTCTTGGTCCTGTATTTGCAATTCCAAAGGCTTTACAAAATGCGGGAGTTAAGTTTGAAGAAGTAGATCGTTTTGAAATCAATGAAGCTTATGCAGCTCAAACATTAGCCGTTATGCGAGAGCTCAACTTAGATCCCCAAAAAACAAATGTAAATGGAGGAGCCATTGCTATTGGACATCCACTAGGAGCCAGCGGAGCCCGTGTGGTATTAACTCTTGCTTATGAATTAAAGAGGAAGAATTTAAAATATGGTGTGGCCTCTCTATGTATCGGTGGAGGGCAGGGGATTGCTATGGTTTTAGAAAATCGACCCGATTAAATTCACCTAGGTTTGGGGGTTGGGTTGCCATAAGACCCCCATACCCACTGGGAAAAAATGCGAGTATCATGTAGCTATTGTTAAACTATATTTCAATCGTAGTTACGATTTCCCTAAAAAAATTTGTGAGTCACTACTCATTGATCGCTGTAATTTGAATGCAAAACGTTAAAAGTGTTTTTGAATCCAGTTCAAAACGTTTTTAACGGTATTTTATAAAAATTTAATTCTCTAATCAATTTTTAGATTGTTTTATCTATTTCCCAATACAAAATCGCACAATTAACAAAAATTATATGCTAAAAATTTGGAGTCGAAAATGGAACATTTCTTTAAAAGGTTATGCGTTAGCTTTGTTCTAATTCTAATATCTATTTTATTTTCATCCTGTGCCGCATTAATGGATGGAGAAGGAAATTTTAAACTTTTCCAATCGAATAAAGCCCAGGAAGCTTTGCAGATTAGAAATCAATTTTTGCTGGCTTCTGTTTTCTTTGCTGGGAACGGATCTGTTTCGAAAACCATCGGTAAAAATGGTGGCACCATTGAAAACCAAGCATTTTCCTTGAATATCCCGAAAGATGCATTGTCTCAAGATTTAGTTGTTACGATGCGGGTTGAAGAGATGAAAGGAACAGATATTCCTGGAATGACTCCGGTTGCTTCTAAGCTAGTATTAGAACCAGAAGGAACCACATTCGCAAAGCCAGTGACTCTGACTACCAAATATGATTCAAAGGCAGTTCAATCTCAAATTCAAAACGAACTCACGCAAATTTACTATTATAACCCAGTAACGAAAGAATGGGAACAACAGAAAACAAGTGTCGATGCCATTGCAGGAAAACTCTCCACAGAACTAAGCCATTTTTCGATTTACGCAGCACTCCATGTAAATATTGAAATGATTGTAGCTAGAGTCATTACCGATTCAGCCGCCATTCGCATGGCAGCAATTCAGTTTCGTAACTATTTGGATGATATAAACCAACTTAGCAATAGAAACAGGTTTTATTCCTTATTTTCTCGAACGTTTCTACCATTCTTAAATATTGTTAAAGTAGAATATGCCCCAGGGACGGATCCTCTTCGACTTGCTTTTCCTCTAGATGATTTTGATCAAGATGGTGCTGCGAATATCATCGATTCATATCCTTATGATCCAACGAATAACAATGATACTACGGCACCGCAAATTGTTTCAGGAACTCCTAATACAAACGTGCTTCCATTGCAACCAGGGAATTTTTTTACAGTTACCTTTAATGAGCCCGTAAACGAACTAACGGTCATTCATTCCGGTTTTATTTCAAGAGATCAAAATCTCTATGCTCCCTTAAAATTTGTATCGATTTCCTTAGATAGAAAAATTGTTACTTATAAAAACGAATTCACCCTCGATTCTGATGCCAATTACGCTTTGTATGTTAATGGGGTTACTGATGAAATCGGCAATTTAGAAAATGGGTATAGGTTGGTAACATCTTTCCATACAGTGGATATCATTTCACCAATGGTAACTTCGATTGAGCCAGAAGGACAAGATGTTAACCCAAACATCACAGAGTTCAAGATACATTTTAGTGAACCGATGGATCCAGCTACGATAAAAGGATTTGGACTAGTGGGGTATGGTGATCCAGAAATCATCTTCGCTTCTCTAAGTCCAGACCAAAAAACAGCAAATTTTACCTTCAATCCTTCAAAACCATTGCGGAGTGATTCCGCATATCTCTTGGTTTCTTCTTCGGAAGCAAAAGATACATCTGGCAATTTGTTAGCTGTATTAACCAAGCAGTTTTTTCTGATTACTCAAGATACGGAAGCACCTTACATACGTTTAATCTTACCTGAAGGGGAACGAGTGGATCCATCCATTACAAGTTTTCGCATAGACTTTAGTGAAGCATTGAATGCGTCAAGTGCCCAAAATAAATTTATCTTACGAGCAAAATTATCAGGTTCCATCATTGCGATTAACTCTGTTGATTACGATGATACAAACCGTAGAGTGAATGTACAGATTCCCTCAAATTTACTTATAGAAAAAACCGAATACGAATTAGAAATTTTGCCTGGAATTCAGGATAGTTTCGGTAATGCGATGACAACGGGAAAATTACATCTGTTTAGAACGGCTGATGTAACTCCTCCACAAGTAACTTCAGTTTCTCCTGATCATGAGAGAGATGTTTTTTATTTCAGTGGCATTAACATTAAAATAAAATTCAATGATGTTATGGATCGGAACTCTCTCGAATTCAATCCTCTTCGCTTGGAAAATCTTTCTGATGGAGGAATACAATACGTAATTTTGACATCTTACGATCCTGTAATCGGTGAAGCGATTTACCATTTGACTCCAGACCAGGTATTGAGTGATAAGGAATACGAGTATACTATACCGTCAGGGATCCGCAACATAGATGGGATTGCCTCTGTTATAACAACAGTGTCTCGCTTCTTTACGACTGCTGACAAGCTGACTCCTTCACTCCCCAAAATAAATAGCGTGAATCTTGTGAATTGTCCGAATAATGCCAAGTTAGACGTTAATTTTTCAAGATTGATTGATTTTGATAATGTAAATTCGAACCCACCAGCTTACTTAAAACTTAATTTAAGAATACCAGAACTCTATAGATATGAGCGCCAAACTAGTTCTATTTGCAGTTGGAGAACAGTAGAGCGTAGAATTGAGAACCCCGATTTTAGGGCTTGTTTGAATCTCTCTGCTGTCATTCCTTATGGATATCTATGTATCTTAATTCCCCAGCAAATTTCAGTTTATGATTCTGTACCTGTTTATTGCACAGTTCCTGATGTTGCGATGACTTATGCAACGAAAGATATCCGTGTTCAATTTGAAAAAGGAACTTTAAATCGAAAGGCGGCGGTTTATAAATACAATGCTAATATTAAAAAGGGTTTTTTTGACATCCAATGGACGAACGCTGCTATCCAAGATGGAAAGATTGTGACCTCGACGAGTTACTATTGTCCAAACTATGGTGGGCCTTTGAACATCACTCGATGTGATTACTCGCCCAGCGCAGTGTATCAATTGGAAATTTCTGATCCTTGGAAAGTAAGAGGAAAATTTTTCGATGTCGATAACCAGGAGTTTATTTTCAATGACAACCTGACCATCCGTACAAATCAAAAATTGTTAAATCCAATATCAGACGAATGCGTGGAGTAAAACATATGCAAATTAGAACAACTTTACTAGTATCCTTACTTTCTGTAGTCGCGGTTTCTTGTAGCCCAACTAAAAAGAATGATCTTTCGGATGAATTGTTTCTTGGTTTGTATTTACTATCACAAAGAAATATAACCTTTCGGATTGTCGATACGGCCAGTTCTCAATCTTCGCTAAAAAATATTAAGTCGATTGGGAGTAATTCTCTCCCAGCTCGCTTTTTAAGTGATGGAAAACTAAATCATTCTGTTGGATGTAAAAATGCAAGATTGAATCTTTATTCCATTTTATTGTGGGAAAAAGGATCTGTTGCACCAGGTAAAGAGAGGATTTCCAATGCATCTGCTGTCGTTTATGATGGTGATTGGATTGATAATCAAAACGGCGGACGCATGAAAGTCAGCTATCCATTAGATTCAGGAGAGGCTTTTTACGGCGTCAGTGGGTCTGGGAATATTAGTCCCTTTGCTTGGAAAGAAGGAAAATACGATCGGATTGGTATCAGAATCGGCTCCATTAAATGTGAGTTAGATGATTCTAAATTGGCAAATTCCCATAACAAATACATCTCCTATGTAATGTGGAATGAATCGGAGATAGGAAAGGCCGATCCGCAGTACGGAAAACGAAATATTTTAAATGCCTATCCTTTTGACAATAGTATTAAAAAAGTAAATTCAATTAATTACGATATTTCAGAAACTACCGGATATCTAAGTTTAAGAAATAATGCTACCGTCACTCCTCGAGTCCACAGGAATGCAGGAACGGAAACCCAAGAATTGGCAGATCCAATAAACAATCCTTTTTGGGATTTATTAACAGCGCCTTTTACAGATCGTTTGGATTTTGAATACCTTGATGATGAATACACGATGGACCGATACAATGAAGACGGTTTAATTGTTTTGGTATTACCGGAAGGGAACAGAGAGTCATTGATTCTAGATATGTATACAGGTAATCATTTTGTTTACCAAACAGAACCAGGACTTACTTCCGCTAAATTCTCTCCTATTGATTTTATTAAATTTGATCACAATCCAAATGACTTTCAGAACTATTATCTCAATGCAGATTTTATAGCAACAAACGGGAAGTATTTGGATTCTTGGACACTTCCAACACCTGGACCAAACCAACCAAATCCTGCTGGGGGAAGGCATATTGGTTATTTTTTACCTAAATTTGGGGTAAGCAAAGAATAAAGTTCATAAAACGGTTTCCTTTTGCGGCTGAAGAAATATTAATATATAAGCGTTATGGTTTTTCAAAAAGAAAATTTTAAAAATAGTATCATTCTTATTCTTCTGATTGGTTTTTTGACCGTGTCTTGTAATTCTTTAGGAATTCCTTTAGAAAAGAAACGTCACCTACCCATAAGTCCGACAAATGGCTGTGAGATGAAATCAGAAGAACGGACTTACCGTGTACTCTTCTTGTTACCAATTTATACTCATGTTTTAGATTCTGATTCCAGTCATGCTGACCAGTTTGTATTGGAATCTAAATCTTATGCAAAACCTTGGGATATTGTTGTGACCACTTTAGGTTTCCTATTATCCTTTAATTCTTCTACTGAAATTAAAGTTTATTGTCCTAAGTCGGTAGTTTTGGAGTCCATCAAAAGAGAGCCAATTTCAGACACATCTTCTTCTAAGTTAGCTTATTGGAGATCGGAAGGGCAAACAAGTCCAATCCAAATGGTTTCGTTTATTCCTGATGATTATAAAATTACAGAGGAATCTAAGTCAAAACTCGTCTCATTGTCTCGAGACATTTTAAAATCGGAAGAATCTTTTAAAGTTGTGTTGGTTGGTAAATCGCAAACTACCGGTGATTTGGCCTACCAGGTTCGTCTAGTAAAACGACGTTTTGATGAAGTCAAACAGGTATTCAGTAAAGAAGCAATCGATGAAAATCGAATTCGTACATTTATATCTGATCGCGAAACCAGCGGAAGTATCAAAGAATTAGTTGGGGACACCCCATCAACAATTCAAATCTATCTAATAAAAGAGTGATTTTTTGCTTTTCCAGTTTGTATTGATTTTCTCATTATAGAATCAATACAAACGAAGATGTTGAGCATTATCATTCCTACAGATACTGGAGAAAACGTTCTTTTTCAAAACTCTCTTTTGGCCTTTCATAACCATCCGCAAATAGAAATCATCACAATTGATAGAAAAGAAGCATTCACTCGTGCGGAGAGATTAAATATTGGATTCCATAAGTCTAAAGGAGAAATAGTCCTTTTTCATCATCCAAGGACAAAGCTACCTACTAAAGCTATTGACCGCCTAATCAAAATAAGTTGTGAATTAGATAGAAAAATGATTTGGGGTGGGTTTATTCATCAATTTGACCAAAGTCATTCTCTACTCCGTTTTATCTCATGGTATTCTAACTTTATTCGTACAAAATGGAAGGGAATTGTTTACCTTGACCATTGTGTTTTTTTTGATCGGAGGCTTTGGCATTCAGATTTGAAGATCGAAGCAATATTCGAAGATACGGAACTAAGTTTGAAGTTTAGAAAAATTTTATGGCCGGTCCTACTTCCGTATCCGGCCATAACTTCTACTCATCGGTACATTAAAAATGGAATCCTTAAACAGTCGTTTATCAATTTAATATTAAAGTTTGGATATTTCCTTCATCTACCGTCGTCGTTATTATTTTCTTTATACCAAAAATAGAAGTTATTCCACAAAAATACTATTTAAGTCTGTTACTGATTCTAAGCTGCTAGTAGCTGTAAATATTCGAAGACCATAAGTTCCGGCAACGGTGAAAGTTAAGGTCACTCGATCTGTTGGGCACGTCTGTTTTATTCGTGTAACTGTCCCCTCAAATGGGTGGGATCTAGAAAAAGAAACAATTTTTGAACAATGGCGGCGACATTTTTGCAATATAATGGAGCGGTTTTACTGATTTGCAGATACGAAAATGCTTGTTGTATTAACTTTCGAGAAACCATTCTAGGTAAAAAAGGACTAATTTGAATATGAAACGATTGTTATTCATTCTTATTTTTTGTTTTAATATTGGCTTATTGGCAGAGACAAAACCTATTTATGAAATTTGCCAGCCAGAGATTGCAACCTATTGCCAAGGTGTAAAACCAACCAAAGCCAGGATTTTACAATGTTTGAAAGAACGTGGAAAAAATCTCTCGCCAGCCTGTGAATCGGCAGAGAGTTCGCTTTCCGAATCAATGAAAGCTAAATCACAAGGATTCTGTAAAGACGATGTGAGTGAATATTGTCGTTGGATCATTCCTGGCGGTGGCCGAATCTTAAAATGTCTTTTTGAAAATGAAACAAAAATTTCAAATCAATGTAAGGTTGTCTTAAACGAAACATGACAGGCGTTAGGGATACGTAGGGCTTGGTCTGTCGAAAGACAGACGGGAGCGAACGCGGACCCCGAAGGAGCCCGGCCCAGTATTTTTTAAGATTTTTTAATTCGTATCAATTGGGAACGCACACTAGAAGGTTTTCCTTCTTGTGATTAGATTCAAATGTTACCTTTTTTTGACAGAGATCATAGGTGGTAATCTCCGTTTGCTTCTGGCTGGTATTTGATGTTTGTAATTTGAAATTGGTTTTCGCCACCAGGAATTTTCCATTGGATGACATCTCCAGTTTTATAACCTAAAACTGCCGTTCCGATAGGTGCCAGCACGGAAATTTTGTTTTCGTCAGTATTGGCTTCTTCCGGAAATACCAAACGAAATTCTTGAAACTCTAATTCTTCAAGATTTTTTAGTTCAATCACGGAATTCATTGTAACATAGTTAGGTGGAATTAGGTGGGAATCCACTTTTTGAGCTCTTTCTATTTCACCTAATAAGTCTTTGATGTTATTATTTATGATATTTCTCTTTTTGTAGTCTAAAACCAATGATTTTAATCGATTATAGTCAAAATGAGTCATATATATTTTGTTTTTAGTATTCATTTCATACTCCTGTAATTTCTAAGCAAAAACCTTAGACTATATTAAAGATGCTTTTTTCGTCAAGAAGATTGTTTTATCTGTCACATTAACTACAAATTCATTTTGATTTTGCATAAATCTGATTTTTAATTTCTTTACAAAGAAAACCTACGTTATATTGTTGCCATAGCAACAATATGCCCGATTCTTTTGACCTGGAAAATTCTTATGCGTATTTGATTTACCGAACGGTTCGGTCTTTAAGACGTCAGTTTATGAGGTTGGCATCAGCGAATGGATTGGATCTATTTCCAGAGCAGTGGTTTGTTCTCGTTCGTTTGATCAAACAACCCGGTTGTAGTCAATCGGATTTGGGTCGAGATTTTGATGATAGACCTTCCATGGCCCGGGCCCTTAGAAATATGGAAGAAAAAGGTTGGATCAAAATTCAATCGGATCCAGAGGATGGAAGGAAACATCAAGTGTATCCTACAAAGAAAGGTTCCGAGATCTATCAAGTGATGGTTTCGGCCGTAATAGAGGAACGAAAAAGAATGTTTAAAAAGCTTTCCGCTCACGATTTTAAAACATTCAAGAGGATCATCGATCAAATTTATGAAGAGTCGATGGGTTGATTTTTTTTGCACTTAATGTTGCTATAGCAACATTATTTTGTTTAAAGAATTTAAATAATGGTTGGGATTTATAAGTTTAAGGAGAAAATAATGATAAACCAAACTAAGTTAGAAACGGATGAGGAATCTTTGAAGAGAGACTTTATTTCTCTTATGAAGAAGATTGATGAAAGGAAAATTGAAGAAGTAGAGTCGGGATTTCATACCGATTACACCGATAGTGTTTCCATCAAGGGAAGTGCTTCTGTATTCAGTTCCAATAAAACAAAATACCTTGAGTCTTTGAAGGAAGGAAAAATTGGTGGGGTGGAAAGATCGGTTTCGATCCATTCGATTGATTTTTTAGATTCGTTCGGATTTGTAAAAGCGGATTTGGAGAGCCCGGTTATGAAATTCCGATCCATCTATACTTTCTACTTGGATCAGGGCGCGTGGAAAATCATTAAAGCCGTAGTGGTTGCCGAAAAGAAATAAATCGAATTCAAAACGAAACCAAGGGTATTATTAGAGGGAGTGACCAACCAGCCCTTGGGTGGAAGAAACCTTCCATTCATTCCAAACTCAGTAAATTTTCCTACAATTTCTCTAAATTTCTTCGGATAAGTTCTCAGTTTTTAGATTCATTCAAAAAAAGTATTTTTTTGTTTACGCGGAAACATAAGAAACTGTATTTGTTTCCTAAAGAAACAAAGGATACAAAATATGTTTCCAAAGCAAATGATCGACAACCAATCATCGTCTCCTTCGCTCCCCATTTTGGTGATGGCCTTCGCCTTTTTCGCCACTTTTGGGTCACTTTCGGCCAAGGAGCCGGCCAAAAGTAATGCCATGCGCATGGATGACATCCTTAGGATGGCCTGGGAAAACCAAGTCAGTCTACAGACATTGAAGCTGCAGCTTAAAACGACCAATTACGATTGGGAGAAAGCCAACGGTGCTTATGCCTGGACAGCGGAGGCAAAAGGGACAGCGAAGAACACAACAAACTTCAACCTTCCACAATATGCCATCCAAGGAACAAAAATTACAGATAACACGCTACAGGCGGGAATTAATAAAAAGTTCACTACGGGGACTTCGCTCGGAGTTTCTGTCATGGACAATCGGTTTGAAACGAATGCTGGTAAAACACAGAGTTCCGCTGGATTCTCGAGTTTTGCCCAACCTTCTTATCATTTTGCTACGGTTGGAATTAGTATCAGTCAGGATCTTTTGAAGAACTTTTTTGGATACCAAGATCGTTTGAAGTTAGCGTCTGCTAGACGTTCATCATCCATTCAAAGATTGAATACTCTTGATTCTTTGTCCAAAAGTTTAGTAAACTCATTGATCGAATTTTGGAATTTGAGTTTGTCCGAAGAAGTTTTAGAAACCAATAACTCTTTACTTGGAAATGCAAAGTTAATCCGAGATATTTATTCTAAAAAAGCAAACTTTGGATTTGATGCTACTGGAGATATTCACCAATGGAATTCCATCGTTCTTTCTGCAACGAGTGCTGTTAAAAATTCTGAATTAGAACGAAATAAAAATAGAAGGGACTTGTTGGCTTCGTTAGGAAAAGAACCTGAAGAAAGTTTTTCATTTTTGCCGGTTCTCAATGAAGAAAAAATAGAAGTAACTAGTGATTATGAAGAGGAAGTTTTGGTAGCACTTGAGAAACGGTATGATGTTCGTGCGGCTCAGTTGCAATTAAAGAATTCTGAAGATAATTTGAAGTCAGCAGACAACGGTTTGTTGCCAAAGTTTTCAGTGGGAGGAACTTATAATTTTAAAAATTATGACCAACAATTTCCTCAAGATTTTTATGGAATCCTTGGCGGAAGATTCAACCAAAACACCGCTGAGTTTAAAATGGAATATCCATTGGGAAATGAAATTGCAGAAGCAGAATATAAAAAAGCGGAAGCAGATAAAAGACAAGCTCAATTAGAATGGACAGAAACACAAAATAAGGTAAGAGCCGACTTACTTTCCAAAAGAGAAAATTTGACAGTCAGTTACGAACTTTTTTTAGAAGCAAAGAAAAATAAAGGGGAAAGTAAACTGTTTTATGATAAGGCCTTGTCCGCTTTTAGAAACGGAAGAGGAACATCTCTGATTCTAAGAAATGCAATGGACGCTTATGTTAGATCTCAATCTAATTATTCGCAAACATTGGTTACTTACAATATTTCAATTGTTCAGTATGAAATTTCAAAAGGGACATTTTTTGAAAAATATTCTATTGATCCTGAACAGCTAGCATTACTAAACACAGAGGAAAACCAATGAATTTAGCAAAATTATCAATACAAAGACCGGTATTTATCGCCTGTACGGTGATATTGATTGTGGTGGTGGGGCTTGTTAGTTTTAGCAAACTCGGCGTGGAAAACTTTCCAGACATGAGTATTCCTATGATCTCTGTCAACGCAACTTACCCTGGTGCAGCTCCGAGTGAAATCGAAACATTGGTAGCAAAACCAATCGAAGATGAACTATCTACCATTTCGGGATTAAAAAAAGTAAGATCTATCTGTAACGAAGGTTCGGTTGTGATCGTTGCAGAGTTTACATCTGATACAGTGATTCGAGAAGCGGAACAACAGGTAAGAGATAAGGTCTCCTTTGCTAAGAAAAAACTTCCTGCAGAAGTTGAAGAGCCTATTATCAAACGATTGGATCCTGCGGACCAACCAATCTTAAGTATTTCTCTTCAGTCAGAATTAGAAGACAATGAATTTTATGATTTTGCCTCTGAGACAATTAAACAAAGGTTAATTTCTGTTTCGAATGTTGGTTCTGTAGATATCGTTGGAGGTCGGAAAAAAGAGATTTGGGTGGAGTTGGATCGAAACAAATTAAAATCGAGAAATATTTCGGCTTCACAGGTCTCACAAAAAGTTGCCGCAGGTGGTGCTAATATTCCTGCCGGGAAAGTTCGAGGAGAAAACTCTGATTTATCATTTCGGACCATCAACGAATACCGTAGTTTTGATGAAATACGCAACGTTCCCATCAACTTCTTAAATAATGAGATTCCGATCCAGTTATCAGATGTGGGAAGAGTCGTTGTTGGTTCGGAGGATGTAACCTCCCTTGCTTATTGGAATGGGAAACCAGCGTTATTTTTACTCGTATACAAACAATCAGGATCTAACTCGGTTGAGGTGGCAGAATCTGTAAAAAAACGAATCGATGTTCTTAAAAAAGAATTTCCGAATGTAAAATTTGATTATTATAACGATTCTTCTAAGGTTGTTAAGGATAATGTTTGGGATGTGGAAGAATCCATTTACATTGGGATCGCACTGACGGTCATTGTTGTTCTGTTTTTCTTAGGCAGTGTTCGTTCTACTTTAATTACGGGACTCGCTTTACCTACTTCTTTACTTGGTTCCTTCATTCTTATGGGGCTTGCTGGGTTTACCATCAACCAAATGACTCTACTTGCTTTGTCTCTAGCTGTTGGTCTTCTCATTGATGATGCGATTGTTGTGAGAGAAAACATTCATAGACACAAAGAAATGGGTAAGGATAGCAAACAAGCCGCTCTCGAGGGAACGAAGGAAGTAACACTTGCGGTTCTTGCCACCACGTTTGCGATCCTTGCGGTATTTGGTCCGATTGCATTTATTGATGGTGTGATTGGTCAGATTTTGCGACCTTTTGGACTCACTGTATGTTTTGCATTATTGATTTCTTTGTATGATGCATTAACCATTGCACCAATGATGTCTGCTTATTTTGGTGGAGAACACCATCCGAAAGAACCAGGGAAGATAGAAAAGTTCTTATCTGTTCCATTACATGCTTTTGATAAATTTCAAGAAAAACTAACAAATGTATATGTGAAGTCTTTGGAGATTTCAACAAAACATCCACTCTTTGTTGTATCTGTGGCGGTGTTTATATTTGTAAGTAGTATCTTTGTTTCAAAAACATTGAAATCGGAGTTTATTCCAACACAAGATTTAGGTCAATTTACAGTTACTTTTGAGTTGCCACCGGGTTCGAGTGTGGAAGCTACCAAAAGGCTCAATGAAGAGGTAAATCAGTTGATTCGATCTAAAAAAGAAGTCCAACTGACTGCAGGTTATATCAAACAAAATAAAATAGACATCTATGTGGAACTGGTTCCTGCAAAACAAAGAAAAGTGAATACCCCTCAATTCAAAGAGTATATTCGAAAGGAATTATCCCCTTATGTGTATGCAAAACCAATCGTAAAAAACTTTGATGCGATTGGTGGTGGGCAAAGATCTTTTTCTTTTGTCATTACAGGAAATGAAGCAGAAGAACTCGAAACTTATAGCAAACTAGTCTTCGAAAAAATTAAAAAAATTCCTGACTTAACGGATCCGGATATCAGTTTGCGTGAAGGAGCTCCGGAATTTAAAATTCTTCCGAAGGGTGATCAAATTGTAAAACTTGGAGTCAACCCTCAAGCCTTAGGGAGAGAACTTCGAACCAATGTGGAAGGGGATACACCTGCCGTTTTCAGAGAGAAAAGTTTTGAATATGACATTCGAGTGAGGATGTTAGAGGATCAACGAAACATTCAAAAGAATTTTCATGAGGTGTTTGTCCCAAATATCAACGGTTATATGGTTCCACTTTCCTATGTATCCTCTGGTATTTCCACAACAGGCCCTGCCACCATTCAAAGACAGAATCGAAATCGTTCTGTTGAGATTTCTGCCGATACAGATCCGAATGGAAGGGGATCCGGGTATGTTATGAGCGAATTACAAAGGATATTAAAGGAAGACCTTCCTTTACCTGATGGAATCAAAATATCTTATAGTGGGCAAACGGAAAATTTAGAATCCACTGGTAAAAACATGGCCATCGCTTTAGGGTTAGGGGTTGTGTTTATTTATCTGGTTCTTGCTTCTCTTTATGAGAGTTTTATCATTCCCATCTCCATTTTAGTAGTCATTCCACTGGCAATGACAGGAGCATTTTACGGTTTGTTTTTAACCGGAAAATCCATGGATATATTCGCTAATATTGGAATGATCTTACTTTTCGGATTGGCCACAAAAAACTCGATTCTTCTCATTGATTTTGCAAAAGACCTACAAAATACTGGAGTAGATACTCGGACTGCTTTGATTGAGGCTGGTAGAGCGAGGTTAAGACCCATTCTTATGACATCGATTGCACTCATCGCTGGTATGTTACCAGTTGCGATTGGGCTTAATGAAGCTTCGAAACAAAGGACAAGTATGGGAATCACTGTCATTGGTGGGTTGATTTCATCAACGATTTTGACTTTGTATGTGATTCCGGCTGTATACCAATACATTACTCGTTTGATTGAATCTTTTAGTAAAAAAAAGAAGTGAGGAACTAAATTTGGATCCTGTGCAAATTAGAATATTAGAGAAAGTTGAAGAATTATTTTTTAAATATGGGTATTCAAAAACTAAAATGGAGGAGATTGCCAGTTCATTAAAGATCAGTCGAAAAACCTTATATAAATATTATTCTAATAAACAAGATCTTATGGAAGTTTATATGGAATATAAACAAGATAAGATTCGAAATGTAATTTCGGAGATTGCAAATGATGAAACTCTGACAGCTGTCCAAAAATTTTCTAAAATGCATCGGTCGTTAGTGGAGGAATCCCCATATATGATGCAGGATTTGTTTATTCGAGAAATTTCAGAAATGTTCCCCCATAAGATGGAGCAATTTAAAAAACGAAGACAAAAAGAAATTCCTGAATCGATTGGAAAAATATTCCAAATGGCAAAGCTAAAAGGAGAACTTCGGGATGGATTTATGCCCGAAGTTGCTGTTCATTTGTTTCTTTCTTCGATCGAAATGATTCTGAATAACAAAGATTCCATTACAGTCCCTTTGAATATCCATGAGTTTCAATTGGAAGTAGTGAATGTGATTTTCTATGGGGTATTGAAGAGATAATTTCAGTAAATTTTTTTGATTGGTTAAATAAAATTTTTTTTAACCAATCAATGTTTGGTATCTTTAGCTTAGCTCTTGGTATCGAAAACAACTTTCTATATGGTCATTGACAAGTCCGCAAGCTTGCATATGTGCATAGATGACCGTACTTCCCACGAATTTGAATCCACGTTTGATCATATCTTTGCTCAAAGCATCTGATTCTTTGGTTGTCGCTGGAACATCCTTTAAACTTTTCCTTCGAATTTTGATTGGTTTGTAATTTACAAAACTCCAAATGTATTTGTCAAAAGAACCAAATTCCTTTTGGATTTCCAAAAATCTTTTTGCATTATTCACAGTGGCAAAAACTTTTAGGCGGTTTCTAATGATTGATGGATCCAGGAGAATCTTTTCTAATTTTTGATCTGTGAACTTGGCTACTTTCACTGGATCGAAATTTGCAAATACCTTTCTATAACCTTCTCGTTTCTTTAGAATGGTTGCCCAACTCAAACCCGCCTGCGCTCCTTCTAAAATTAAAAATTCAAAATGAGTTCTATCATCATGCACAGGAACTCCCCATTCTTCATCATGGTACTTTATGTATTGGTCAAATTTCAAACACCAGGAACAACGTTCTGATTCAGTATGAGTTTTCATTCCCTTCGCGATCCCTTAGACAAACCAAAAAGATTCATTGAGAAAACAATTGGTTTTGGGTCTTACCATAACTTAGGAATTGTACGGAAGGAGTCAACGCAATTGTAATCTATATTCCTCTGCGGATTTTTATCACCACTTCATGAGTATGTTTAGGAAATGGAGTAAAAAATTTATTGATTTAAAGTTTTATCCTTTGGTATACTTACTCTCTATGAAATTGGGAAAGTTTAAGGAGCGGATATGAATCGATTTTTAATTTTAAAGTTGCTTTTGGTTTTTCTGTTTTCCCTATCTCCCATGTTTGCAGAAGAGTGTGAGGAAAATGATCTTTCCTGTCAGATGCAAGGTAAAGTGGAATCTGCCGAAAATGAACCTGCACTAAACCCTGATAAGGTGGAGGATAAAGTGCACAAACTTTGCACCAAAAAACCGGATAGCAATAAGTGTTTAAAAAACCCGGATTGTTATTGGGATTCGACCGTAAAGGGAGGAAAATGTAAAGGAAAAGGCCATCCTTAGGTTTTACAGAAATCGGGGATTTCGTTTATGGAAATTCCCGATTTTTTCTAATATCATAAACCATATCAATTTTGTTGTTTATAAATCGATTGGAACATATATCGCTGTTTCAAAGTTTCTTAGTTGGACATCAAAATTGTTTTGTTTGTAATCGATAAAACCTACGCCAACCCGCCAATTGATAGGACCAAATGGTACTTCCCAAAAAAAGTAATAAGATTGTGCATACTTCGAGGAAGTATTCACTCGGCCTTTGAGTAGCGTGCTTAAAGCGTAAAGTTCTAATGGATTTAATTGTCCGTTGGTAAGTGAATTGAACATATAAATAGAAATGGGATCTAACGATTTTGGTGTTATTTCACCTTGGAGAGCAGAATAGAGTCCAAGCATTTCAAGATTGTTTCCTGTTGATAAGTTGCCGAGAAGATAAGCACGGTATGGATCTCGATCAATATTTCCTGTACTTAGGAGGGAATATCTTCCGATCATATCAATTTTACTATCTAATGTTGGACCTCCATTTAAAAATATTAGGCTATTATTTTGAAGTGCTTGTCCGTTATTAAAATCGCTTGTACCTTTGATGTTTACTTGAGAGATTCCGTATCCAAATCCAATACGAAATTTATCTGATCCTTTTTCACCAATATACATTACTGGTAAAAACATTGAATAAGATCCTTTTGTTTCTGTGCCAATATTTGAAGTGTAGTTACTGCTAGAATTATCTCCTTCCTGAGAAGCAGCAAATTCGTTTCTTTTTAATACTTGGCTGGTTTGTTCGAATTTGCCATTTCGATTAAACAAAAAGAATCCAACGTATTCGCTGACTTGCCATTCCGGTGATTTTAGATCAAAGAAAAACCTGAGATTTTTACCTATCGATGTATCGTTTGTCATACTCGCCGTACTGCCATAAGGCGTTGTCATTGTTGTGTTGTAAGTTGTAATCTGAAGACCTGGATAAATGGTCAAAAATTTGGGACCGTCTTTCTTTTTGAGAGTGAATGTGTAAGGATCTTTAGTTGCCTCTTGGGAACTAAGGATTTCCGGTGGCCTTTCTTGTGAGATTAATGGACAAACTCCGAGAAGGAAAAACAATAACAAGTTCCGGAAATTCATAACTCGTGCAAAGTGTAATCATTGTTAATTCAAATCAACTAAATTTTTAAAATGGCTTAAGTTTCTTTATATTTTCTTTAATTCCTGCAAAAAGTTTTGAATGGTATCGTCTCTATCTTTGATTTTATCAAAAAGAATTCCATAGTGATTTGTTTTGATTTCTTTACCCTGGGAATTGGGAATACTTTTTAACATAGTATTAAAGGAAGTTTTGGGCAATAGATCATCATTAGGAAACAAATTCATTTCTGTGGCACGAAGGATAAGAGTAGGTGATTTAATTTTTTCAAACTCTAGAAACTTATTTTCCTTGATTTTAGAAATTACTCTTTTGGGATCTTGGAAGAAATATTTTATTATATTAGAAAAATTCATAGAACCTCCCATCTCTTTTAATTCTTCTTCCATTACGAAACCGGGCATATGGCAAACATAACCACTATCTGTTTTATGTAATTCCAGTCGGAAGTATTCTTCGATTTCTTTGGACCATCTGGGTACAAGAGGAGAATTTTTGATTAATTTTAAATATTCCGATACTTCTGGATAAATCACGTCCAGTCTTTCAAATGATTGTTTTAATACTTTTAATACTTGGATTCTTTTGGGAAGAGAGAGGAGTCCTCCGCCATCCATCAAGATCATTGCTTTTGCAACTTCAGGGTAAAGAATCGCATAACGTAATGCAATCATACAACCGAAAGAGTGTGCGAAAAAAATAGGATTTTTGATTTTATAGTGAGCAATGATTCCTTTTAAATCTTTGATATGGTTTTGAAACCCATATCCAGAGTTTGGTTTCTCTGATTTCCCTCTGCCTCGTAAGTCATAGGATAAAACTTTATAACCCAAACGATTTAGTTGTTCTGCCAGAGGTTTCATGGAATACAAATTACCCGACAATCCATGCAAACAAACTATGGTTTGTTTATTTCCAGGCCAAATTCCTACACGGATTTGAATGCCATCTGTTACGATAGTTTCTTCCTTGTATTTTTTTGTTTTGGGAGTCTGTGTTGTTTTCCTCATGAGATAAACTTATTCAAAATTCGATTTTAGCGTAAATGAAATTTGAAAATAAATTCTGATCTGGTTTTTCTGATGAGGATTTCCAATCTCTGCTTTGTCTTTTTCGTAACCAAATTGTAACAGAAATTAATTAAATAGAATTTCTCTAAATCGATTCTGTTTGAGATGATGAAATCTGTAGGACTGGCCCAATTTGGCTTTGTCCCTTTTAATCAAACAATAAAGGTTTGTTGGTGAATCATTAATGCTTAGAGGAATGAAACGTCTCAATCGATATGAAAACAGAATTCTGAAGATTGTTAAGTTAGGTGGTAAGTTAGTTCGATTTAAACAATATGGATTTTCCACAAGAACTGCAGAAGGTTTTCGTTTTCCAATTTATGTATTAGAAATTGGAAAAGAAAAAGCGATTAAAAGAAATGTAGCAGGTCTTGTTGCTGGGGTTCATGGATTGGAGACTATTGGAATCCGAGTTTTACTCGATTTTCTGGACGATCTGTTCTCACGTAAATCCTCTGAATTGTATCGGGAAATTAAAGATGGGGAACTTGGAATCGTATGTATTCCGATTTTAAATCCGGGTGGAGTCGCGATGAAACGCAGATCAAATCCTGGTGGAGTTGATCTTATGAGAAACTCCGGTATAGAAGCAGTAAAGGCACCCTTCTTTTTCGGAGGCCATAAAATTTCGAATTTTTTCCCGTATTATCGTGGGAATGTACTACAAGCAGAATCCAAAGTATTGGACAGGTTTTATCATGAATACTTTTTGCCAGCTACAAATGTGATGATTCCTGTAATTGATATTCATTCAGGATTTGGAACGATTGATCATGTTTGGTGGCCTTATGCAGGTACTCATGAATATTGTGCCGATGAGGCATTGTTCCAAAAAATTGCAAACTATCTAACAACAAAATTTAATCATATTTTGTATCGTTTTGGTCCACAAAGTGAAACGTATACAACTCACGGGGATCTTTGGGACAGATTGTACAATCATTTTCAAAAAACAAAACTAGAAACGAATTTAACCAAATCTAGATTCCTTCCTTTAACTTTAGAAATTGGGACTTGGTCTGACATTCCATTGGATCCTTGGAAGGTATTTCGGAAACGTGGTATCTTTAATCCTGCTCGCGAAGCCAAACAAGAATCAATTATTAGTCATCGTAAATTTCTGACAGATGTTTTGCGGTTGGCTAAAACAAACCCGATTGATCTGGCCTGAGATAAATACTGATTTTCCCTTTAGTTTTAGCGAAAAATGTTATGTATAAAAGTCCAACATTTCATTTGTGTATGGAATTTGTAAAACATGGATCAACCAAAATTTAACCCTGGCAAGAGAAAACTCACCTAAGTACCAGTAATTTATGTTCCTTTTTTAATAAATAATCACTTTACCGTAAACAAAACTCTGTTATACTTTGTCCTCTGGGAATTCGAAAGGTTCTATAGGTCTGGGGAAATATGTATCAACTCAGTGAAGTGCTGAATCTTATTTTTGATAGCGTAGGTCTACTCATTACTTTGCGGTTGTTTTGGACCGACCTCATTCCCAAATTCTATTTTTTAATTTTAGGTTTTTTTTGTGTTTGGCTAAGTAATATTTTTACTGTCGTCGAAGGATTTTATTTCCCTGATTTTTTTAATATTTTAGAACATAGCTTTTACTTTGTATCTTCTCTTTTGTTTTTGATTAGTTTGAAAAAAGAAATATTGGTATCGTAACACTGGTATGAATTTTGTAGTTCTACTCAATCTATCATCTTTGATTGTCTATGTAATTGCGATTTTTTTAATTACAAAAGTTTTGATTCGTAAACCCTCTTATCGCGGTGAAGGTTTTTTTGTTTTGATTCTTGCGACCATTCCCTGTTATGTAAGTATCTCTAATTTATTCGAACATGGGTATGGGATTGATTATTTTGATGATTATGAAGGTTTTTTTAAAGATCTTTATGCAATGTTTTTATTGATTTTTTTATATGTTCATTCGGTAAAAAAAGAACAATCCAAAAGAATCGAACATGAAAGGCAAATTAAATCTGATTTACAATTAAAATCAAAACTGCTAACCGAAATTCATCATCGAGTGAATAATAATTTACAAATTATTTCTGGCCTTTTGGCAATGCAAGCTGAGTCTGAAAATGATTTAAAGTTAACAACTTCATTAGGTTTAATTCAAAATAGAATTATGGCAATTGCCTCTGTTCATAAAATTATTTATGGATCGCCAAATTTACTATATGTTGATTTGAATCTTATTTTTAATTCCATTTTAGGAAATTTAAGGATCACTTATGCAAACGAAAATAGTAAAATCGAATTGTTTGAGTCCATTGAAAAAGATTTAGAAATGGATTTAGACCGTGCGATTCCTATGGGACTTATTTTGAATGAACTTGTTTCTAATTCTTTTCGCCATGCTTTTTTAAATCGTAGTCATGGCAAAATCGAAGTTAATTTAAGTAAAGTGAATCAAAACTTTGTTTTGGCTGTAAAAGACAATGGACCTGGGATGGAAAAAATTTTTCAGGATAAGGGAATTGGTTTAACTCTGGTTCAAAATTTAGTCAAACAACTGCGTGGAACAATTAATATTTCAAACAACCTAGGTGCAAATTTTGAAATCCAATTTCCCGTTTTGAATAAAGATCAAATTCAAATTTAGTCCATTTAAATCCTTTTTAAATACTAACTATGGGACATTTACCTTTCCTGCTATATAACTGTCTCCGAATCCACCTGGACCGTCCTTTACAAAATATGATGTTATGACAATACACTGTTGGTTGTAAGTGGTTACATCAAAAGTTCTATTGTCAGTTTGGTATTCTCCTGCGGCAATGGGAGAGAAAAATTCCTTCCAAGAAAAACTTGTCGGCCCCGTACCACCGCTAGGTGTTGAGCTGTCTGCATCTAAATATAGATATTCTTCTGTCGAAGTTCCAATGGTTGTCTTTGCTGTAAAATCCATTTGGTTGCCAACTAAACCGACTGTCAAACAATGAGTTGAACAATTTCCGATCGTGGTTGGTGCATTGACACTACCAGCACAAGGAGATGGCGGGGGAGGTGGTGGAGTTGTATCAATACTACGATTTCCTTTTGCATCTGTTGTGGAGCCAACAACAATGATTTTATAAGATGCATTGAGTTCAGGAGTTAGGAACATAAAGTAATTTAGTGAATCGTTGTATGAAGTTGCAGAGATATAATTGATCACATTGAAATTGTCGGCTGCCATTGTGATGATGTTTGGTCTTCCGATATATGCATCCAGTTTTTTATAGGCACTAAGGTCTGTTCCTTGTGGAAATTTGACTCGAATGACTTGGTATTCTGTCCCGCCAATGATTGATCGATTGTTCTCATAACTTATCTGTGGCAAAGTGATGGAGTTGGGTGGAACTGCAGGTGGGTTAGGTGGTGTTGTGGATGCTTCTCGGATAGAAACAATTTTTCCTTCTTTTTTTACGGTTAAGTAGAGTTTGAACCTTCTTGTATAATCATAGTATGTGAAGGAAACGGAATTGATTTGAAAGTTATCTTCCTTATGTTGTGAATACCCAGATATTTGGTTTGTTTGTGTGTTATAAGAAATTTCATTGGGGCTACCAATGAAAGCCTCTATTGTTTCAGAGTCTTCTTTAGTTTTTTTAAGTTTATACTCTATTAATATATCTTGGAATTCTAAATTTCCATCCTTTCTATAAAAAGTTGTTAATTTTACTGATTCGAATTGATCTTCGAGAGAGGAGGTGGATTGTACCCCCAATGAACTGAAAAGTATCAGTGAGGATAAATCGCTTTTCGGGGATTGGCCATTACAGGAAATCATCTGAAATATGGCAAATAAAACGAAGATAAAATATGAGGGGCGCATCTGTCCTTTTAACAATTAAAGGAAATATTTTATTCACAAATAATTCAAGTTTTTGTTTTTTTTGCACTAAATTGACATTTGAGAACATTTGAATATATGGAATTTAGTCGACTGTCACAGGTTTGTGGGTTGAATGTAAATATTTAATGAATCTCGCTACAATTTCTGTCGGTTTTTGAACAGATTGTACATTTATTTAGAGATTTAAGATTTCGTCTAACTGCCGAACGCAGTGAGTTGCAGAATCTTTGAATGGAAATTTTCCATCGGGATCAATATAGATGGTTTCGACTCCCGCCGCCCGGCCAGCATCCAAGTCATAGACATAATCACCAATCATTACAGTTTCCTTGGGGGATGCTTTCCAGAGATCCATCAGCCGGAAGATACCTTCTGGATTTGGTTTGGGGATGGCTCGTTCCCGACAGAAAATAAAATTTGGGTCGAAGTAATCTATAAGGCCTGCTGCTTTTAATGTTTCTATTGAGTTTGAAAAACTATTCCTTGTTAGGATCCCCATTTGGTTTGTTTGGGTTTTGATGTTTCGCAATAATTCAAAACTTCCCGGGGAAGGCACTGAAGACTTTGCGATTTTAAGTTCTATTTGATTCAAGTGAATATGCTTTTTGTCTGCTTCTTCTTTGGTGAGTTTGGAAAGAGAGGTGAGTATATCGGTTTCTAAAGGAAGATTTAACTCTCGTTTTATGGCTTCAAAATCATGGTTAGCAACGGTAAGTGTGCCATCCATATCAAAGATCCAATTCTTTTTTTGTTTGAGATAACTCATTGATCAGTTCCTTTACGGTTCAGTGATTTTGGGTATGGTGTTTGAAACCATAAAATAGAAAATTCTCTCTATCCACATATTTGGTTATCAATGGAAAGCAAGACCCTAAAGAACCTCCCCCATTCCAGAGGATATCCTAAAATTTTAAAATCATTTGTATGACCAGTCAGGCGTTCCATTTATAAAATTTATTTGAAAATGAGACCTATTCTCAACAATATGGATCTATTCTCTTTTAGGAGCCTTAATTGTGAAGGCAAAAACTTGGTATCAAGTTCATATGATTCTCGGAATTTTGGGAGCTAGTTTTCTTTTGGTTTTGGGTGTGACTGGTTCTCTTCTTGTTTATGGAAAGGAATTACAATCTTTCACAGGTTCTCATTCTGTAAAACTAGGGCAGGATCGTTTGCCCTTAGATAATTTATATAAACAATTGTTAGTTCAAGTCCCAGAGGGGACTGTGGCAGGTTGGTTACTCTCTGATTTAAAAGAGGAGGCTGACCAAGTTTGGTTTCACAATTTAGAAATTCCTAGTCACGAAGTCGTTTATTTAATGAATCCCTATGATGGACAGGTCATTGGAAAATTAAAAGAAGACCGAACAGATTCTCTCTATGGATTTTTACTAGTTTTGCATTATAGTCTTTTTCTTGGTGGATTTGGGTATTGTATTATTGGTTGTGTTGCTTTTATCTATTTATTTTTAACAATCAGTGGGATAAAACTTTATAAACGATTCTGGGTGAGTTTGTTCCGTTTGCGTTGGAAAGAGAGTATGCAGATTCTATTTTCCGACTTGCACAAGTTTGTAGGTATCAATGCAGTTTGGTTCCATTTGATTTTAGCAATTACGGGAGGTTGGTGGTGTGTGCGAGATATCATAATCCTTCCTCATCCAGAAGAAGAAGTAGTCCACCATCTATGGCCTGCTCAAAATTCGATTGATCAACTGGTGGACCAAACAAAAAAAGAAATTCCTGGTTTTCGATTGGGTTATATTTCTTTCCCACACCATCCGAATGAAGCACTGATTGGACTTTATGGAAATCGATTCGATTCTTCTGGGTTGGAAAGTCGATACGGTTCCTATATTCGTTATGATGTTCAATCTAAAAATATCTTTGATAAAGTTGATATGGGAAAAGAAGGAATTCTGAATCGAGTTTTAGATTCCTTTAGACCCTTACATTTTGGAACCTTTGCTAATCATTTTAGTAAAGTGATTTGGGTGATTGGCGGTCTCTCTCCAGCGATCCTTGCGATTAGTGGGATTAGTATCTTCTATATAAAAAGAAAAAATAAAAGAAGAAGAATCCAAAAGATTCCTTTGAATTCTTCTATCTGAAATTTTAGTTATTGCCAACACTTATTTGGATCATAACAAACATAAGTGCCTTTGAATCTTTCACAAGCTTCTTTTGCATTTTTTAAATCGGTAGTTCCATAATATGCGTTTGCAGGAATTAAGTATTTATGTTCTCCTTCTGTTGTATACGCATATGGAATCAGGTCATTAATCCCATCCACTCCATCATAATGGCAAGCGGCAACTTTATCGGTAACAGCACAAGGACCGTTGAATCTTTCTACAATAATCTCAATACCAATAGCATTTCCAATGGTTGTATAGGTTTGTTCCATATCCTTTTCCCATTCTGCTTTCTTTTCTAAATAAGCAGTTGAATATTCTCGGCAAAACAAATGTGGACCATTTTTAATACTGAACCTATGGCTATAAGCCACATTGAGTCCAAGTCTCTGCGCTTCACTCATACTGTTTGCATTGATTTGTTGTAATACTAACATGGAAACCAGATCATCACTGGTGACTTTAGATTCGGGATCAAACAAATCACATTGGAATACAAAGAGTCCAATGGTAATCATGGTTAGAAGGGTTTTTGTTTTAGTTATCATAGTTGTCTCCAAAAATTTATATTTTATAAGTTAACATAAATCCATAGGTTTTGGGTGCACCTGGAACTGCTTGAAAGGTTCCATCAATATAGGAGGTAAAGTAATACCTATCATTGATGTTGTTCATATAGAGATAAGCAGAGAGAGTGTCTGTTTCATATCCGACCCTCGCATTGATTACATAGTAAGGGTCACTATAAACGGTGTTATCTGCTGCAAAATACATTTGTCCAACAGCTTGGAATTCGCTTCGAAAAAAGATTCCATATGCGTTTCTATATTGCAGGTAGCTTACAATGTCGTATTTGGGGATAAAGTGCACCCATTTGCCGTTGAAGTCTCGGTTTAAAACTGAATCATAAAACTTGTTGAAAATACCTTCGGTATAACCAGCAGAAAGTCCAAGTTTGGTATCTTTATGTGGTTTAATGAATGTTTCGAGTTCATATCCTCTGATGGTGACAAGTTCTGCATTGAGATTTATGTATTGAGAAAGGTTGATGGCTCGAACAACATGGAAGTCTTGGGTTTCTGTATAAAACTGCGTGTATTTTAATCCAAATTTTCCTTTAAAGAATTCTGATTTAATTCCTGCTTCGATGGTATCGTTGATTTCGGGTTTGAATGCAGCTTTACCAGGAATGTTGACGACGGTACTATAACCGGCGTTTTTGTAACCACGGCTAAATCCTATAAAAAACATCAAGTTTTCAATTGGTTTGTAATCAAATATAAATCTGGATACATTGTAGTTATAACGATTGTTGATTGTATATGGGTCTGACAGCACAAGAGTTTCCCCAAGTGGGTTATTGGCGGCCGAGATTCCAACGGCCTGTTCTGTATGAGAAAGGCGGCTTTCTTGTCTTTCTAGTCTTGCTCCAAGAGTAATGGTAAATTTTTCAGCAAATGTATAACTGTTGTGAGTATAAAAACTAAGGTTTTTGTCATGAAGCCTGGAGAGATTTTTTTCCCTAGTTGGTGCTACGAGTCCAGGGAAGTCATTGATGACGTAAACTTGTGCTCTATGTTCTCTTGCCTGATCAATATTTGTAATTTTGTTTGAGGAATAGATTCCAACTTTAAACTGAAGGGGATCATTTTTTTCTTTCGATTCAATATAAATATCGTTCAGGAAGGTTGTTGCTTTTTCTACATAGATGGATCTATTTTGATCCGTTGTTGTAAAATCCGAATCTGCGGTGATAGGATCAATGTCCATTTTCCGAATGGCAGAAGCGGTTTTTAAATTTGTATGTGGTAGTTTGGTTGTTGTTGCTAGAGAATAAGTGTTTCCTGTGACATTACTTTTTCCTTCATAGTCCCAATAAACCTTTCTGTCTCCATTCACTCTATTGACATAGGTACCATATAACTTAGAACAGTTGGATGGCATGGCCACACAACCTTGTAACAAGGCTTTTTCTCTTTCTGACTTTGCACCTAAGTAATTTACTAGGTTGAGGGCTCCGTCATCGAAACTTTCTGCACTAATTTGTAAATCAGCCTCAAAGATATCGTTAGGAGTGAAAAACAATCGGAATCGTCCTGCTTTTCCTTTTCTTCCATCGGGGTGAGTTTTATAAAGTTCAACGGGAACTTCATAGGGACGATTGTTTGGATAATAAAATCCAGTTATATTGGAAAGATATCCTTCACGTTCCGTTGTTTTACCGGCTATCCCAAAATATAAAGTATCTTTGATGATAGGAGCATTATAATAAGTTGATATTTCTTGTTTTTTATAATTCCCAATATCATAGGTAATTTTTCCCTCAGCTGTATTGGTTGGTTTTTTAGTGCGAATTTCAACCACACCTCCTTGGAAATTTTTTCCAAATAGTGTTGCCTGGCTTCCGCGATAAACTTCGATATTTTCTAAACCATATAACTCGGTGTTAAGTGCTACGTTATCATTTAATGGGATACCATCTAAAATTAAACCAACAGCCGGTTCACTGAAGGCGATACTTCGCATCCCTCTGATATTAAAATAAGTAAAGTTCCGCGATCCTGAATCAATGATGGAAAAATTGGGAACTTGTTTGTCGATGTCGTTCGTTCGATTGATTCCAGCGTCTTGGATGTCTTGTTCATTCAATCGACTGATGCTATTTGGGGTTCGAAGGATTTCACGATCTCTAGGGTCCTTTTTCCCAGTCACACGGATCCCTTGGTCTACTTGCCTATTCCCCGTGTTTGGATTGTTCTCTGTTCCTTCTTTCGGGATTTCAGTCTTTTTTTCTATGGTTTGCGGATGGGTTGTGGCGATGGGTAGAAGAAGAAAAGAAAAGGCGAAGATCAAGTAGTATGATTTCTGAACAATTAGCGGAGGAAAAGAGCGAATCTCTTGCAGCAAACGCTTAATAATATGAGAATGGTTCTCAAGAAGATGGGCCATATCGCCATTCCTTCGGAGCATTCGTTATTTGTCTATTATAATGATACTAAGACTCAAAATCATTTATTTAGGGTTTTCCGAAATACTTAAGGAAGAGGGAATCAGATTGGTAGGCCAAAGTTCTGAAGCCTTCGTCTAAATTTTCATGAATCAATCAAACACGATCGAAAGAACTATCTACCAAACGGGACTCCGAATTTTACTGGGAGCATTTTTGGTTTTTGCGGGAGCAGGCCACCTAACATGGCATAGAACGGAGTTTTTGGCACAAGTGCCGACTTGGTTGCCGATGGATGCGGATTTAGTCGTTCTCCTGTCTGGTGTAGTGGAAATCACCTTAGGTTTGTCTTTGATTTTTCTTAAAAGCAAACAGGTATTAGTTGGATGGGTTGTTGCTTTATTCTTTGTTCTTATTTTCCCAGGAAATATTTCTCAGTATGTCAACGGAATCAGTGCCTTTGGATTGGATACGGATAGGGCAAGGCTTATCCGTTTGTTTTTCCAACCAATCCTTGTCCTTTGGGCTGTTTGGAGTTGTGGGTCTTGGCAAGACTTTCGAGCGAAAAGAAAAGCTTAAATTGTAACTCTTGCATTTCCTTTATTAAAAGTAATTTCTGTGTTCTACGATAAGGCAGCGATTCGAGACCACTCGGATCCCTGCCTCTTCTGCTTTTTTTTCAGCTTCAGGGTTGGAAATACCGAGTTGCAACCAAATCACTTCCGTTCCGCCTAAACTTAAAATTTCATCGATAACTTCTGGGATTTTATCGGAACTTCTAAAGACATCAATAAATTTCCGATCTTCTTTGGGGACTTCCTTTAGGCTTTTGTAGATGGTAAATCCACCTACACTATGTTCTTTGGGATAAGTTCCAACCACTTCCCAACCTTTATCTCGGATGTAAACGGGAACATAATGGCTTGGTTTCGACAAGTCATTGCTGAGTCCGTAAACGGTGATTTTTTTATAGGACTCAAGGAGAGATTTGATTTCGGAATCAGCTACGTTCATAGAAGTAGTTTACTCCAGTAAACAGAAATTGCAAGTGGAATTATATATTTCCCTAATTCGCAATTGGCTTTGTAATTGTGAGATGATTCATTGTAACAAAAATTAGTTGCTGTAATTGAATTTAAAGATTCACTTTGTGGGAACGGGATTATTGAAGGCAATGAAACATGTGATGATAATAACACAACCAATGGAGATGGTTGTAATAATGCTTGTAGCGGACCGTAGAATTATATTCTTTACTTACTATGCAACGGCTTGATTTCTTAAAAAAACTATCTTTTAGTGCTTTAGTCGTGGCAGGTGTCCATTCCCAGATACGGTCGGAAACAACCAAAACGGCAGCCTCGCAACCAAAGACTCTGCCTAATTTTCTCTCCACCTATCCCATGGATGCGGCAGAAGAAATCACAACTTCGATTGTCAGAAAAATTTTTAAACCGGATATTGAATTAGATTCGTTTCTGGAATTGTTTGCAGAAGAATTGAATCTTCGTTATCCATTTGATGAAAAACGGAAAAGTTCCAGTTATCGAGAATTATATTTTGCGTCCATTCGCTCTGAGGTAGTATTTCAGATTTCCGTAATCATTGTTGAAGTTTGGCGAAATCTATGCCTTCAGATTGGATTGGAGTATTACACTCTACAAGAATTGGAATCTGATTCTAAGCAAATTCAAAATGATATACTAGAGTTTGGGAACAAGTTTAGGCTGGGTGAGATACCACATTTTATATTAGAAAATCCAGAGCGTTTGGGATTGGGAAGATCAAAGGTCTCTTTTTTTGTTACCTGGTTTGGAACTAAAAAAGAGGAAATCCTTTTTTATGACCCAACTCCTTTGCAGATGAAAAAAGAATGGAGACAGTATCTGCGAGAAGACAATTCGATGGATAACCACCAGGTCTTTTTGTTAGTTTCTTTAGAGTTTTTGGAAAATTTATTATCTCGTTTGGCTTTTTTTCAGGCAAACTGGCACCAATATGTTGTTAGGTTTTATTATCTATCCTTTGTTGAAAAAGAATTGGAAAATCAAACGAAAATCGAAAAAAAGAAAAAGACTAAGTTTCCCCTTTGGATTCGATATGTAACTTCTGAGTCTGCCGTCCAAACCATAAAAGAAAGGGCCTTCCATATGCAGAGCGGAGTGTATCATGCGATCGATAGACAACACCAACAAATGGTGGTTTCGTCTCTTGTTCAGGTGATTGGACAGGTATCTGTAGCTACAGGGGGAGATAAGGATGTATGTAAAAAGTTACGTTTTGTCAATGAATATGGTGGTATTGTAACTGTTTCTACGGCAGCAAATGCTACAGACTCTCTCCCTTTGATAGAAGACGCTCTTCGCATTTTACAAAAAGAACGTAAGTTATACTTTCCATGAGGAATTTATGAAACTAAAATTCAAGTCATTACAGTCGATCGGTGCAGAAAGAGAATCTGTCATCCAAAAACAAATTCAGAAGATTCGAAAAGAAATTTCACTATGGGACTTTTCTAGTAAAAATAAGGAAGCAAGGGAAATATTATTACGAACGAACGTTAGTTCTTTTTCTTTTTGTCGCGTACGTGTAGAAAAAGATTCAGTAGTTGCAATCGATTCTCGACTTAAGTTTGTCTCTCTTACAGTAAACAATCTAGAGAAATTATATCATTCGCAGCCGGCAAAAACTACGTTTCAAAAACAAACTTTCCTGATCAAAAAAGCGATTGTTTATTTAGACACATTACTCGCGATTTCCAAAAGAATTTTTGAAATTTCTGAATTAGAAATTCGTAAAAAAACTAAAGGTAAGGATTTACAATGGGAATTGGACTTACTGATTGATGAAGTAGATCGAATTGCGTCATTGGCTGAGTTTCGTTATCTGCATTTGTTTGGGGGAGATTATGCTAAATCTTCCAGGACTGCATCCATGTGGTTCATTAAAGAAAAAAATGGAAGTTTATTCAGAGTTTATATTGCCACAATGACATCAAAAGCTTTAGGGCTGAGATCACTAGATGGAAATTATTTGACGTTATCAAATTCCACTTTGCTTCAAAAAAAAATAGAAGAAACAATTTTGAAAATCAAGGAAGAACGAAAACAATTACAATCTGTTCTTGATTAGAATTTGAAAATTGTTTATATATATTTCCCAAGAATTATGGCAAAGAAAAGATTGTCTTAGGTTCTATATAAATTATGAAAAATCTTGAAAAAAAATTCTACGAAATGCGTAGTAAAAAGAACAATTCAACGGATGATTCGTTCGCACTCTTTGATGCATTAGAAACAGTTTCTATCGAAGATATGATAGGACGTTGGCATGGATCTGGCTTTCATACAGGACATACAATGGATGGAGCATTAGAGACATTCAATTGGTATGGAAAAGAATTTGAAGACGCAGACAATGTACATCCATTAGTGTTTAAGTCTTTTGGGAAAACTTTGTTTAAAGTAAATCCATCTTTAATGCCTGTTCGGCTAGCGACTTTGATCCCTTCGACAAGTTTATGGCCTTTGCGTTATATTTTTCTATGTGTACGATTTTTGTTTCAAACTTCGAAATCAAAAGCACGAGTTCGGAAACTTGAATTTCGTGGTAGCCTAACTGCTACTATGATTTATGATACACAACCCATACATGATGTGTTTAAAAAAGTAAACCAAGACACTTTACTTGGATGTATGGACTATAAAGGGATGAAACAACCTTTCTTTTTTGTATTAGAAAGAGATAAGTAAAAAATCACAAATCACAATTTCGGAATCGATGGTTGTGATTTGTGTTTATCCTAAAAACTTTCGTTTATTTTTCTAACCACTCAATCCCAAACTCCAAACTGGGAACGGATTTTAGTTCAACGTTTCCTGTTTTGAGTGTTTGGTCATCAATGGAAATGGCAGCAAGGGCTGAATTCGGAACCACAACGGCCATTTTTCTGAGACTAGAATTACTTGCCTTGGGGAACCAGTTGACGTTTACCCATTCCTGAGCGGAGCGTGTGACAAGGCCCATCCTTCTTGTATCTGCTAACCATTTCCGAATATTATGTTTTTCTATAATTCTTAGAGCTTCGTTTAAGATTTCTATATATTTTTCTTCGCTAAAATTGGGAGTCCAAACAACTTCTAATAGGTCTTTTTCTTTTAGATAGTAGATACTTCCAATTTCTGATCTAAATTGTAGTTTATGTGTTGTGGCATCTCTTTCTGATATCGAGGTTTCATCAGAAATTAAATCTGTTTTGAAGAGATCTACCATAGAGATCAGTTTATCTGCCGTGTTGGCAATCGCAGTGATTTTTTCTGCAAGTAGGTCGCTACTTTCAGAATTACTAAACGAAGATTGGCTAATTGATGCAACTGATGCCATTACTTCGTTTGTTGCCGTTTTGTGTTCGGTAACTGCGCCATTTATTTCTGCTGATCGTTCTTTTACAAAAATAGCTTCTTTTAGAAGTTTGTTTTTTAGGTCCTTCTGTGTTATTACAGCGGAGTGAACTTCCGCTATTTTTTCAGATATGGAATCGATATTTCCAATGATCTCTTGGATTTCCATTGTTGTTTTTTCAATCCGTTCACGACCTAAAGAAACATCGTTTTGATTTTTCTTCATTAAAGAATCAATACCTTTTACCGCATTCGCAGTTCTTTCTGCTAGTTTGGAAACTTCTTCCGCAACAACAGCAAATCCTCTCCCTGCATCACCGGCTCTCGCTGCTTCAATCGAAGCATTAAGTGCTAACATATTCACTTGTTCACTGATCTTTGCAATGACATCTACTGTCTTCGAAATTTCTAATGAACTTTGAGAGAGATTGTCCATTGCTTCGTTCATGGTGCGAAGGGTATTTTTTCCTGCTTCTGCTCGGTCAATGATGGTCTTAATGGAATCCAGAGTACTTGCGACATGTTCTCCTGTTTTATCGATAGCTAACGAAAGATGGTCTACTTCTCCAGTTAGGTTATTCATACTAAGAGAGTTATTCTCTGCGATATTTGATATAGATACTGCCACACCAGAAATTTCTTCAATTGATGCAGATACTTCTTCTGTTGCAGCAGACTGCGATTGTAAATTGCTGGAAAAGTCTAAAGTCACCAATTTCATTTTTTGAGAATCAGATGATAGGGTGTCGGCAGAGGTTTTGATGTGTTGGATGAGTTCACCTTGTGCTTGTAACATTCTATGAAAGCTATGATAGAACTCGGCTAATAAATCGTCTTCTTTGAATGCTAACCTAGTCTGTAGATTGCCAAGTCCTACTTCCTTAAATGCAATTTCTAGTTTCCCAAAAATCTTTTGAAACCAGGAGCTGAATCCCAGACCAAAGATAAGTCCAAATACAATCAAGATCCCAATTTCGAAAGAGAAAATGATTCTTAAGTTTTCAGAAGGTATCTTCTGGAGTTGTAACAACAGATTGATGCAAAGAGATAATAAAAACCCGAAGGCAAAGAAGGAGAGGACAAAATATAATTTGAGTTTTGAATGCATAGGTTTGCTTCTCCCAGTTTTTATGATAACAAACGAGATGCTAGTCTAAAACTCGAAAATGGAATTTTTGACTTTAGTTTTTTCTTAGGTCCTTCTTTGAAGGAGACATAATGAAAAATTCTTGGATGGAAAACTCTAATTGGTTGGCAACAAATCGCATGGTGTCATTCCCATATCTCTCTTGGATCCGAGTCAGAGTTTTTTCCAATTCTTCGAAAGCTTTTGTATCACTTGGAACTTCAATCAACATAGAAAGATCGTTTTGATTTGTTTCTTTATGTTCTGATAGAAAACGGATTTTTGATTTCGTGAGTATGGAATCTTTGTGATTTGTAATCGCAATTGCTTTTGATTTGTATGTTCGAGAATAAGAATCCGCAATGAGTGCTAAGGAAATTTCATCCATTCCATCGTAGATTGAAATCCCAATCGTTTCGTAATTCCAAAAAGATACCAGGTTCTTTGCTGTAGCGAGATATTGATTCCAATCAAAATTAAATTCAGAACTATTATGCTTGGGACTCCAATCGGCAACTCCCAAGTCTTTTGCGATTCTTTCTGTTTTATTTTTTCCTGCGATTGATTCAACCAGACCTAAAGAGATAGGAATAGATGCTGTCACTCCGGTTGTGGTAATGATCTTTTCGTCCTGAATGTATCTTTCATTTTGAATCCATTCTGTGTCAGAAAAACTTTTCTTTAAGTTTTCTTTTGAATACCAATGCCCAGTGGCTTTTCTATTTTTTAATAATCCAGCATGGCCTAAGGTCCAAACTCCATCACAGATACCTACAATAGTGGCACCCGTTCTATATTGTTTTTGAATCCATTTTATAATAGTTATGTTTTCTGCATTATGAATGGCAGGGACAATGACGAGGTCAGCCCCTTCCGGATGAAGAAGCTCAAAATCGTTTATGGAAGTATCTATTTCTATAGAAAGGGATGGAAACATATTTATTTTTCCTCTGTTAGGTGCTATTGCATAAATTTCCGAAATCTCTGCTCGTTTTAAAACTCCATAAGGAACGATAAAATCGGTAAGTTCAGTGTATTGGTTTTCTCCGATCACAACGATTACAGGTTTTTTGTGGGTTGGTTTTATAGATAATTTTGCTAAATGATTATTCCCTGAAAGTTTGGGGTTGGCAAATACTTGGGAATGACTGGATCCAAATATAAAAACAAAAATCCATACGACTGTTTGGAATTTACTTTTGTGAATTTGAGTTTGTTGGGAGACTCTGATTGAAAGTTGATTCATATAAGAATGATCTTCTAAAATTTTGAATCTGTCGTCCGTTTGGATACGGAAGGACTAAAAACTGTCCTAAGATTAGAAAAAAATAGACAACTATCTTTTTATTTTCCTTAATTGTGTAATGAATTTAATTCCTTTTGCGGGAGCTGTTCTTTCTTTTGTAATACTCCTTTCTTATTGGATGGAAACATACCTAGCGGGAAGGGCAAAAAATTCTACCTATCAACCAAAAGAAATTTCGGTAAATCCTTCTAAAGTGAATTTAAGGGTCAATTTTTTTTATCGGTATTCCCCAAGTTTTCTATTTTTATCATTAACCATTTTGCAACTTCATATATACGGAGAACTTTCACAAAAAATCGATTCCAATTCTATTTTCTTTGGGATTCATATTCCTTGTTTACTCCTTCTCGGGCCTTTCTCTTATCTCTTTTTTGAAGAGATAAGTGGGGGAGAGGTCCATAAAATCAATCAATTCCATTTTTTACCTAGTTTTCTCAGTGTTTTCTATATATTTCTTTTTCGAGTGATTGAGTATTTTCCCCTTTCTTCTTTCGGCCCAATCCTTTTTTATCATTATTTTTCTGAAATTAATTTGGTTTTGTTAGGGATCGGTGTCCTTTCTATTCTTTGTTACTCTCTCTTTTTTATGGTTCGAATGTTAGTTTGGAAAATGAATTCTGAAACTGTTTTTGAATTTTCTTTTTTGCCATTTTTCTTTCTTTTTCTATATTCGATTTTTGTAATCATTTTGTTTGTGTTGGCTCAATTGTTTTATATGAAGATGTTTCTGTTTGCTTGTTTTTCTTTAACTTCTCTTTTGGGATTTTTAATCATATTAAAAATAAACCATAAGGAACTCATTCCAAACTTCAGAACAGAGACAAGGTTTGCTCGTTACAAAGAAAGTCGTGTGAAAGGAATTGATGTTTTGTTTGTGCTGAGACGATTAGATGATCTTATGAATATAAATAAGTTATATTTAAATGAAAAGCTGACATTGGCATCTCTGGCAAAAGAACTGGATTTAAATACCCATCAACTTTCTGAGATTTTAAACACAAGGTTAGATCAAACTTTTCGTAATTACATAAATCAATTTCGTTTACAAGAGGCGGCTAGACTTTTGAAGGAACGAAAAGATATGGCAATCATAAATGTTATTTATTCTTCCGGATTTAACTCCAAATCAGCTTTTCATAAACTCTTTCAAAATCGTTATGGAGTTTCTCCGCAGTCGTATCGTTCAGAATGAGATTATTTTTTCTTTTTGGTTATAGGTTTCTTTTTCGATTTTTGTTTTAACGGTTTTTCTTTTAGAATTGCAGCAAAGTATTCGCCAATCACAGAATCTGACCAAGACCTTGCTCTAAACCCTTGAAAGTAAGCAATATGGCTTCCTCTTTTTGTATGTACGTGGATTGTGTTGGGAAGTGTTTCTAACCAATGTAGATTTTCGATTACATTTTGATTTACGCAGATAGGATCGTCAGCTGCATTTAATACAAGTAAGGGTGTTTTTATCTTCTGAGCAACTAACACTGGATTTGAATGGTAATAATAGTTTTCTTTACTTCTAAACCCAGAAACAGTATGTAATTTATCTTGAAATTCTCCAATAGTTTTGATTTGTAAGAGTTCTTCCATTCCTTTGAGATTAGCAAAACTTTCATAATGGGTTTTTAAAAAATAATTAATTAATCTTTGGCCCATAATTTTACTATAAACAGGATGGACTCGGTGGAAGGCTTTTTCAATATCATAAGCTGGAGAAACGGCAACGGCAGCCGCAAACTGACTTTTGATTCCTGCCTCACCTAAATAACGAGCAAGTAGGCCAGAACCGGCTGAAATGCCAACACCAAACATCTGTCTATTGGGAAATTTCTTTTGAATATAAGATAATTGTTCTTTTAGGTCGGAAGTGGAACCCATTGTATTAATTTTTGGTGTTGTCAGAGGAAGATTACCATGCCCTCTGCGAATACAAACAACTACAATCCAGCCGTATGTCTGTCTTAAATAATTAACAATTGATTTGATATCCTGCTCATCTCCACTGATGGTGTGAAAGACAACAACAATAGGAGTTTCTGGTTGTGATGATTCTGAATGGATACCTGACCAAGCAAGTCCGGTGATCCCCCCATCTTTCATTTTTAATTGTTCTAGTTTGTCATATACAAATGGTTTTGTGCGATACTCTTTGAACATGAGAAGGAGTAACATTAAGTGTTGATTGAAACACCAGAAAGTTGGATAGTATTTATTTGTTAAATGTGGAGACCTTTCAATCACACGGAATAGAAAATCTGATTCGCTAAATCGAAGAACAGGCGTTTCTACGACTTCCAAAAAATAATACGATACGAAACCTAAACTGCAAATAAGAAAAAAGGTAAGTAAAAGATGGTTCGTAATTAGTTCCATTGTTTACTCCTATTGATAGGTAATTTTTGCATTTAGTTTTTGCATAAATTCAATATCAAATTTAACCACTTTTCTATCATAAGTGACAAGTCCATTGATCTCTTCTTCTACGTCACTAACTTGTGTGTAGATTGATGCACTTAGGCCTTGGTCGATTAAGGGAACTAGTTGATTTTCAATTAAGTCCGTGTATTCTTTTTCTAAACTTGTTTTATCTGGAAGGATTTTGTATCCAAAAAGTTTGTTTTCATCATACACGTGACCATCCGTTTTTAAAGAGTATCCTCCAAATTCGGACAAAACAATAACTCTTGTCTCGTTTTTTGGTAATTTTAATTTTTGGTAATAGAGATGTAGACTTTTTAGATCACTTGAATTTTTACCTTGGTCATACCAACCACTTACGCTATCGATGGTTCTTGTATTGTCTAATTTTCTTAATTTTTCTGTGAGTTTGACACTATCAAATTGTCCCCATCCCTCATTAAAAAGTACCCAAACGGAAAGAGATACTGTATTCTTTAATAGATTTACGGTTTCATCCATTTCGGAAATAAACTCGTCTCTACCTGACTCGTCCTTTCTATTTAAAAATTTGTATTTTGTATCTTTGGTTTTCCAGCCAATAAATGGTAAGTAAGCAACTTTCCAAGTTTCATAAGCACCACCACCACAAACAAAATCTTGCCAAACTAAAATTCCCAAGCGATCGCAATGATAATACCAACGTAATGGTTCTATTTTAATATGTTTACGCAACATGTTAAAACCCATATCTTTCATTAGTTTGATTTCTTTTTCCATCTCTTCGTCGCTAGGTGGCGTGAGTAAACCTTCTGACCAATATCCCTGATCAAGAAGTCCGTTGTGAAAGTATGGTTTATTGTTCAGAAATAATCTTTTGAATTTCCCATCAAATCCTATGGAAAATTTTCTCATTCCAAAATAGGATCTGACCGTATCTCCATCCGTTTTGATAAGAATTTCATAGAGTTTAGGATTTTCAGGAGACCAAAGTTCCATATTAGGGATTTTTATGTCGACCCTTTTTCCGGAAGTTTCTGCTATGATCGTTTCGCCATCAAATATTTGTATGGTGGGACTGATACCTGCAGTAGTTAAAAGGATTTCTACAGATTCGGTATCAATGTTAGGTGTGATTTTGATGTCTTGGATATAATCTTTAGAAACACTTTCGATCCAAACAGTTTGCCAAATTCCTGACTGCGGAGTGTACCAGATTCCACCTCTTTTTAACTTTTGTTTTCCTCTGGATTGAACTCCAGTGTCTGTTGGATCAGTTACTTTTAACTCAATTTTGTTTTTACCAACATTGATATATGGAGTTATATCAAATTGAAATGGTAAAAATCCGCCTTTGTGTGACCCTACCTCCTTCTCATTGATATAACAAACGCAAGAATAATCAACAGCACCAAAGTGAAGTATAGTAATGTCTTTGATGAAAGAATCGGTAAGTTCAAATTCGCGTTCGTAAATCAATTCTTCATCTGGTTGGAGGATAAAACTTCCAAGTCCACTCGCTTTCGATTCAGGTGAAAAGGGAACATTGATTTTATATTGTTTTTTTGTGTCACTGCCAAGGGAAGAGTGACTTAAATTCCACTCTCCATTTAAATTGAGATAACTATTTCGTTCCAGTTGAGGGCGTGGGTATTCGGTATGAGCAATTTTCATTAAGTCTGTTTACCTCGAAAGAGTAGAGAGATAGGGATAAAGATTAAAAAACAAAAGATGGCACCAAACAAAAAGATTTCCGGTGAAGGAACGTGTGCAGTTAATCCATTAACTGGATCTATATAAGTGAGATTGGTCCTTTCGTTAATTGTTTCTCCAATCATCGGGCCTATGTACATAGGAATCAAAACAAAAAAAATCATTCGTATCCCTTGTAGTTTCCCAGTATTCTCTGCTGGTGTATTGTCTCGTATTTGGGCCCCAAGTAGGGCTAATACTTGTACAAAACCTGTAATTAAAATAAGACTTGTGATGGTAGTAAACCACATGGTTTGTGTTTTCATTTTTAAGTCAATGGTTTTGGACATTATGTATAAAGATAACATCCCTAAGATATAGAGAATGGAAAAATAGATTAATAGCTTGTCTTTGTTTTTACCATCAAAACTTTTTCCCAGAAAAATTGTAATGATACTGGCTCCAAGGATAACACAAGCAAGTACAATCGAATACTGAATTACATCAAATTGTAAATACTCTTGCATATAGATAATGAGGTAGGGCATATAAATTTGGCTTGCGATTCCGTAAATTCCCATAGCGAAAAAATATAAATATAACTTTCTATGGTTTGTGATGACACTCCATCTAAACCCGTAACTAATATCGGAGACAAAGTTTGTGTTTTGTTTCTCTAGGTTTGGATTGTCTTTGATCAACCAAAGACCAATGATCCCCGAAAGAGACATCATAGTTCCAACACTTACAAATAATCCAGGATATCCAAGAGCTGTCACAATCATTCCGAATCCACCGGCGACAATTAACATTGCTACTAGTGGCATTGCTGAAAGAACTCCTTCTGCAAGACTTCTCGCATTCCCTGTGTTATCTGTTATATAGGCATTGAAGGCGGCGTCATTAGCAGTGGATCCAAACGCAGTCATAATACAGTCGAGTGTGATGACTATCGTAATGGTTAGGTTTATGATTTGAGTGGTGTCAGATATCTGAAACCAATTGGAAGTATTTTCTTTAGAAATAAAGGCAAAAGAAAGTGTTAGAAGGCCCCAAAGTAAATAACCAATGGAAATAAAATGCTTTCGATTGCCCGCTTTATCTGTTAAGATCCCAGCGATTAAAGTGGTGAAAGTTGCCACAATCCCGCTAAGTTGCACCATAAGAGTAACAGAAGATGTACTCTTTGTAATGGTGTTGTAAATGAAAAGGTTGAAATACATATTCTCGACAGACCAAGCAATTTGTCCAACGAGCCCAAATAGAATCAGCACGGACCAAAGGCGTCCGCCCAAATTATGATTGTTCATGATCGCTTAGTATCAAAGATTGATGGCATCTTTGGCGACTAAAATTTTTATATAAGTTCCAATTTCTTTAATAGTGATTCTAATTACAAAATGTTCGTTAGAAAACTTTCCCTAATTGGAAACCAATCCATTGGTGTTGTTGTGGTAATCCTTTTGCTGATTGAAAATCAATCGTTTGGTAATTATAATGGATTCCAAATAAAAAACCTGCGTTGGATACCGAGACGAAACCGGCTCGAACAAAACCAACAGCTCTTTTTAAATCAGCTACATAAGTTTTTTCATCTCTGAATTCAATTTCGTCACGTAACAGCTGCAATAAGATTTCTCTTTGTTTTGGATCTAAAATAAATTGTGATAATATTTCGTATGAGTACAGTCTGACAAGTGGCGGGAGTTTGCCTCCTTCAGGTCTAAAAATGGAAAAAATCGCCAACGCACGTGCATTATCTGGTACGTCATCCCATTGATCAAGAAGGTTTTTTAAGAGAAAAACACGAGTGGTTTTTTCGATTTCTTCTGCACCGTTGAAAATATTGTTAAAAATTAAATAGTTAAGTCCAATATTATAAGGATTGTTAGTTCCTTTTACCAAAAACTCATTGAACAAAACATATCTTTGAAGAGAATTTTTCCCATTATCCTCTGAGAGTGCTCGGTATTGAATTTCCCTTTCTCCTGCTTCTGCTGTAGGATTATTCAAATAATTATCCCAATTGCTGAAGGCAGAGCTTCTGTTCTGATTTTTATAAGTTCTTTCTGTTCCGATTTGTCCTTGGATTGTCGCATTATATAATTGTAAGGTTCCACCAGGATTGATATAAAAATACCAATAACCTTTCCCATCTTCGTGGAGGATGGGTGGGCCCGGTTGCAAAGCGGATGTCCCTGGCCCCGGAGTTTTGTCTACATTCCCAAATCGAAAAATCAAACCAAAGGAAACATCGGTTTGTATATTTCCCAAGTTCATGTTGTATTGAGTTCCAAAAAAACGGTGATGAAATTTTCGAACATCAGTTTTTAAAGCACCAGAATAAGAGTTAGGAATTTGGCTGTCCCAACCTTGTGGTGTTGGGGAACCAATTAAATTATGAAAGTTCATCTGTGCCGACTTACCACCAACAGCAGGACCGATCATCCCCAATTCTAATTCCGTAGTAATACTCATGTTTTCTGTGGCTGTCGTTAAAGCATTACTAAAGTAGGCACGACTGGAATATGGTCGATCTCCATAAGAGACGTCCGCCTTGGTTATGTTTGTTGGTGTATAAAATTCTTGTCCGAGTGCAAAACCTTGTAAGTATTTCGTTGTCTCAGAAGGAGTGATAAATAAGTTATTCCAGTATCCAAAAACCCTGCGAGTTGGATTTGCCTCTCCTGCTGTCATATGGAATTCCAATCGAGAACCATTTGTATAATATCGATCTGAAAAACCACCAAAAGCATCATTTTCCATAGTTAATCGAATCTGGTATTGGTTAGGTGGTTCTGGCTTTGTTCTTTCGATTTCCGGTAGCGTTTCTGGTATGGGTGGAATCTGTTTTTTGATTACCTTCTTTGTTTGGGCGCTGATACCAAAACTTAGAATAAAAACGAGGAGGAGGAGTAACCGGGAGGCCTTCATGATCCCAGATAAATCCTCCCCAAAGAATCTGCAAGGAAACTCTCTCGGACTTTTTTATATTTCCCTTGGTTTTTGTGGGTTTTCGCGGATTTTCATTCAGGTCAATTGACAGTCATCGTACCCAGTTGGGCTTCCGAAAAAGACATACCTGCATTAGACCCATTTCCATCTTTATCACAATAGGTGGCGGTCGCAATTCCGTTAATAGAGAATCTATAAACATAGCGATACGTGCCTGGGGTGGTTGGCGCAGTGATTGCCGCTTGGTATTCATCATCGTTACCGATTTGGATATTATACGTTGGTGTAGTGTACACCCATAAATGGGGATGTGTCATCGGATTTGTGTTATCGGGACCATAACCTACGCTTGCGATAACTCTCGGATCCGCTCCAGAAGCCGGCGTGACTCCAGCATGATAAACTCGACCATAAATCACTTCAGTAGTCCCACCAGCGGCAACGGTCAGTGATGGGGGGTGTTGGATAGCACAATACTCAAGAATTGGGAGAGTAGTCGGTGTTTTATTCACTTCTGTACTTAAAGAACTTTCTCCTGCGGAACTAATCGCCGTTAAACGAAAAAAATAGATTGTTTCATTGACTAGGCCATTGACAACGATCGGGGACGACGTACCTGAGACTGAACTATTACTCGTAGTCACTCCGGAAGAGGTTCCGTAATAAACTTTATAACTAGTGGCATTAGCAACTGCTGAAAAGGCAATTGAGATTTGTGTATTACTTGCTGTTGCCGATGAGATCGTTGGTGTTCCAGGAGGGCCAACCACAATAGCTAAACTTGATACGGACGAGACATTTCCTGCTTGGTCACAACTTCTTGCTTTCAACGTATAACTTCCATTGGGAAGTGTTGCTGGGGCCGTATATTCTGTTCCACTAGAAATGGTACAAGCTGCACCGTCAGTAAAAGAGGGATCTGTTCCTGAAGTAGAATAGGCAGTTTTTTTACAACCGGTTCCACCTGAATCTGAACAACTTAAAGTGACAGTAGTTCCCGTTACATGTGGACCACTGTTTGTTGGGGATGAAATACTTACACTCGGTGCTGTTGAATCTTTTGTGAGAGAAACGGAATTTGAACCAAAATTTGAAATTAAATTTGCAACACAGATTCTTATTGTATTGGAGCCACTTGAAAAATTCGAATTTCCAATTGTAGATATTGTATCCGGTCCACCAGCAGATACGGCTCCGGTAACATTAGCATTTCCAGAACCATTAGTTAAAGCAATTCCTGTTGAACAATTAGATCCTCCTACACGTATCTGGTATGTCCCTGCTTTTGAGCTTTGCCATGATATGGATGCAGTGTCTGTTCCATTGAGGTAGGTTGTATTTGCGTTTATTGTAATGTTTGCAACTGTTGTATCAACTCTATATAAACCTGATGTAACGGAGCTTACGTTCCCGGCTGAGTCTCTGGCAATATATTTTAAATAATTTGAGTTTGTATCAGAAAGAGAAACTGCTGTCGAATATTCTGTCCCTGAAGAAATAATTCCTGTTACTCCGCCTATCGCCGGATTTGTTGGTGCAGAACCAGATTGTAGTGCATAAACGATTTTTGTACAACCGGATCCACCTGAATCAGAACAAACTAGGGTTACCGAAGTAGTGGTCGAAAAGTCTCCCTGACCCGGAGAAGGAGTCACTGCTGGTGCTGTATCATCCCTAGTTAATTGGAATGTTTGAAAGCCGGTAAATCCTGGTGTTGTCACACAAATTCGATATTCTTTCGTACCTTCAGAACTAAAGTGAGTTCCTGCATTTCTTATGAATGTTTTGTTCACACCTGATGTTACGGTTCCATTGTAGACTTCCGTGCCATTATTACAGGAAGAAGACCCTTCTTTGATGTTATAGGTACCTGTTTTGTTAGATGACCAGGTAGCAGTAGAACTTGCAATGGCACCAGCTGCATTACTGATATAACTTGCTGAGAGCGAAACTGCTACAGAAGGGGCAGTTGAGTCAATCGTATAAGTTCCTGTGGTTATCGCTGAAAGGTTTCCTGCAAGATCTCTACAAATAGCTTTTAAAGTATAAATGCCATCACCTGAAAGGGATAAAGATTTACTTGGTGGATTTGTCGCAGTACCAGTCTTAGGAGAGAAGGAAGGAGTGCTTCCATCTAGAGTATAGAGAATAGTTCCAGGTGCCACAGGATCTTGGCATAGTATCGTTACGTTAATGGTAGAGGAAGAAGCGGCAGTGTTTGGTGATAAGTTTAGAGTTGGATTACTAACGTCTGTTAAAATTTGGTTAATTGTTGTGTCATTTGCAGTTCCATCTCCGTCTGTATCAAATCCATCCGGAACTCCGTCATGATTTGTATCAACAAGAACAACCGTGTTTCCTGAGCCATTTGCTCCTGTAGTGATGGTCACTACTCCTAAATCATTAACGGAAAGATAATAATCTGCAATTCCATCTCCGTTTTGATCCACTGCATCTGGAATCCCATCACCGTTTGTGTCGAGTAATATTAGGGATGGAAAGTCATTTCCATTTAGATTGATACCATCAGAAACGCCGTCCCCGTTGGAATCAGCGAGAACCCCCTCGGACACACCATCGTTGTTTAGGTCAATGGTGGCACCTGGTTTTAGTCTGTCGGAATTCCCTAGGCTCCCGCCACCTAACCCAAGTAGTATTATTTCAATTCCATTTTTTTTGTCCTCACTTGGTAATAAAATGCAATGGGAGGATAATGTTAACGCAATAAACAGGAAAATTAGGATTCTATTTTTCATATATAATTCTCGCTTGTCAGTCGCAAGTCATATAACAGAAAATAGGTTACTTGTCAAATTAAAATTGAAAACTCGAGTTTTTTGCCGATAAGTTAGAAATCCAGCTAATTTCAGTCCTCTTCTTCTGGAAATTCTTCTGTGGACAAGGGGAGAGGGTTGATTACTGGAAATAGTCTTTTTAAGTATAACTGTGTTGCTTTGTCTTCTGGGAATAACCTTGCAACTGTTTCGAATTTATCCTTTGCTTCTGAAAAATTTCCCGAGTGATAGGCCGTTGTTCCTTCTAAATACAATTCCTTTGTGTTTAGTTTTTGTTCCAAAAAGATTGGATCATCTCCATTGAGAATTTCATAGATGGATACAGGTTTAGTTTTCCCCTTCACTCGCACACGATCTAAGAATCTATATTCTAAATTTTGAATATGTTTATCGTCAATCGCATGGATGGCGGCTTCTGTCACAGCAATTTTGGACCCGTAAATTTTTGTTAGATTTTGAACACGAGAAGCTAAGTTGACCGTATCGGAAATGACAGTGCCTTCTAATCTTTCTTCTGCACCGATAGTTCCTAACATCAAAGATCCAGCATGAATTCCTATTCCAATTTGAATCGGTACGTATCCTTGTTTGCTTCTATGGTAATTGTACTCTTTTAAATACAATTGCATATCGACTCCTGCAAAAATAGCATCCGTAATGTTTCTTTCAAACAGGGCCATGATTGCATCTCCGATAAATTTATCGATAAAACCATTATGTTTTTGGATGATGGGACTCATCCTTCCTAAATAGGAATTGATAAAGTTAAAGTTTTCTTCAGGACTCATTTGTTCTGATAAGGTGGTGAAGGAACGGATGTCACTAAAGAGGACAGCCATATACTTTTGGATCTGGTCACCTAACTTAACATCTAATATTGTTTCTTTACCTAGATTGGCGAGAAAGTCTTTGGGAACAAAACGTGCATAAGATTCGGTTAGGATTTTTTGCATTTCAATGGCTTTTGCTTGAGCTAATTCTTTTTCTTGTTTCATGATGTTGATTCTATCCGCGAGCGCGATCGAAAGTAGAATCACTTCAGAAGCTGATCCAATATAAAGACCATATTCAGTTAAAAAGTTTACTGGAACTAGATTTAAGTATTTAAAGGCAACTACCACAGTAGCACCAATTAATACAGTAAAGGCGAGGAGGAAAAAACGAGCTGCACGATAATTCCGAAAAAAGCTGATCACTGCAGCGGCAAAAATCAGAAAAGGGACCGGAATCGTAAGCGTTAAACCAATTTTCACCGTGATTTCAGGTGAAAAGAAAAGAATGAGAGGAATTTCTATTAAGTGAAGGATAAAGAATACGGTTAGTGATTGCTCGAGCCAAATCGGCGTATTTTCCTTTGTATTTAAAAAACGTTTTGTAAATAAAATAAGTGAAGCTACACAGAATCCGGAAAAAAATATAAATCCGTTTCTTTGGAATTCAGGAAAGTTTGGCCATAAATATTGAAAACCATGTCCAGTCAGCGTTAATTGTATTCCAAGAAATCCTAGGATGTAAGTTACGTAATATAGATAACTGACATCTTTTACACTTAAAAAAATGAAAAAGTTGTATAGGATCATAACAATCATCACTCCATAATACAACCCTAGTCCATGTTGGATGTCAGCATAATGACTGGAGAAATGATCATTTTCCCAAATGGTGAGTGGTACAAAAAGTCCTCCCCCATTATAAAGTTTTAAATAGAGAGTTTTTACTGATTTACCTTCTAGTTCGAGGGGAAATACAAAGTTCCTATTTTTTATTTTTCTATTTGAGAACGGGACCATCATTCCTAGTCTATCTGTTAGGTGGTATGATCCGTTGTTTTCTGAATAAACTTCTACTAAATCAATATTGTTATAATCGATTTCTAATAGTTTTTTTACTGGCCCAGATGTTTTGTTTTCTAACGGTATCTTAATCCAATAGAAAAAATTAGTCTGGCCAAAGTTGGGAATTTCCTCAGAGGAAAGTTGAAACTTTTTTGTTGTTTCTTCTTTTAATATATCATGAATCGTTAATGATTTGGAAGGATCTTCGAGGATCCAAATTTCCTTCCCAATGTTTTTTTGATCTAAAACTTCACTTAGATCTACAGACCACAAATAACTCGGTAAAAAAAGAAAAAATATAAGTATTGGTTTTGTTAGTTGAAGTAGTATAGGCTTCATTTCGATTTTTATTTCACCAAATGAAGCTGGGAACATTACTTTTGAGTTTTTGTTGGTTCTTCTGCATCGGATTTTAAATATAAATATCTTTCTGCAATGAATGTACCAAAAGGAACCACCGAAGCTAAGGCTGCTAAGAATGTTTTTTTGGCCTTCCATTCTAGTTCTACTTTGACTTGGAATAATTCTACCAAATACAATAGAAATAACAATCCGTGAACCATCCCCACAATCTTATTCGGTTCTGGATTTTGGTATAAATACTTAAGTGGCATGGTCACGAAGAGGATGGCGAGAAAAGAAAGTCCCTCCAAAAAGGCTAAAATCCGGAATCGGCCTAGTTTGGTCTGGAGTAAAGAGAGCATAATCACTTCCTAGTTGGTTGTTATTCGTCAGTATCGCGAGATTCTTTGGTTTCGTCCTTACTTTCTTCAGTGACTTACCTTTTCCACTGGCTGCAAAAAGTAAGTCGCTAACCCCTGGAAACAATCCGTTATCCTGGAAATGATTCTCAGATAACAGATTATGTTCCAAAATTAGTCGACACTTGTTCGGGATTGACATTTAGTCCCAATCCCTTTACACTTTAGATATGCAGTTTCGAATTCTATCCATCGTTCTTCTTTGTTTCTCTCTCCCTGTTTGGTCGGAAGAGAGTTCGGTATATTTGGCAGCTATGGCAAAAAAAGACATCACTGGACCGTCTGTTGGTGTTATGTTTTGGGGTTACGCAAGAGAGGACCAAACTGGGGTCGGTATCCACACAAGACAGTTTGCAAGGTCCTTAGTGGTTCGAGACCAGAGCTCGAAAAAACTTTTAGCCTATGTTACCGCAGAGGTGGGAGGGATCCCTTTTGAAATCCAAAGGGATGTTGTGAAAAGGCTCCAAACGGAACTCGATCCGGGATTTGGTTATGGCAATGTTCTCATCAATGCTTCTCATACTCATAGCGGGCCGGCAGGACATTTTCATTATTCGGAAGTTTCGTTTTATTCAAAAGAATTCTATTCTGAGTCCTATGCCGTTTTACGAGATGGAATCTTTGAATCGATCAAAGAAGCATATTTAAAAATGAAACCAGCGGAATTAACAGTTGGAAAGGCCTTTGTGGGAGAAGCAGGGATCAATCGAAGTCTTTCTGCTTATCTTGCCAATCCAGAAAACGAAAGGAAACAATACTCTGATAACATTGATCGGGAAATGCTTCAGCTAACAGTGTCTGTGGCGGGGTCTCCCATCGGTTTAGTAAATTGGTATGGTGTCCATCCAACAAATATCACTTTTGATAACCGATTGATTTCTTCTGATAATAAAGGAATTGCTTCGTTACTTTCTGAATCAGAAGCAAAGAAACAAGGGTTAAAAGACTTTGTTGCTATCTTTGCACAGGCAAATGAAGGTGATGTGTCACCTAATTTAAATTTGGACAATACAGGTCCCGGAAAAGATATTTATGATAGTAGTTTTATCATCGGGAAAAGACAATTTTTAGCAAGCCAGGAAATTTTAAAATCAGCCGGAAAACGTTTGTCAGGCGGTATTTCTTTTACACAAAGATTTATTGATATGAGTAAACATCCTGTGAGTAGTGAATTTTCTGGAACTGGAAAAACAGAAACTACCTGTCCTTCTGCTTATGGTTATTCTTTTGCTGCTGGTTCCACTGAAGAAGGTGGAGGACATTTTTTATTTCATGAAGGGATGACCAACAAAAATCGAAGATTCTATATAGATTGGATCGCAAAGTTTATGATACAATCTCCCTCTGAAGAACTTAGAGAATGCCAAAATCCTAAGGCCGTCCTTTTTCCTATGGGGGAAACGAAACCACTCCCTAGTTTGCCCCAAATTTTACCATATGGACTAGCGTTAGTTGGTGATCTTACAATCCTTGTGATGCCTCATGAAGTCACAACGATGTCGAGCCGACGATTAAAAAAAGAAGTTCAGTCTGTATTAAAAGACAAATCTTCAGAAATTGTCCTTTCTGGACTTACGAATGATTTTTCTGGATACATTACCACTCCGGAAGAATACTCTACTCAAAATTACGAAGGTGGTCATACCTTACATGGACCTCAAAGTTTAAATGCCTTAAGACAAGAATTTCATAAAATGTCTTTAGAATTAAAAACCGGAAGCCAACCCACTTCTTCATCCTTAATGCCATTGGACTTGTCGGATCGAGTTCATTCACTAAAGATCCCTTCATCTGATTCTGTTACCGTTAAACCGGAAGCCGTCATTCAACCTAGTGCTGAATCATATAAAAAAGGTGATGTGGTAACATGCAGAGTAGAATCAGCAAATCCAAACGTAGGTTATCCGAAAGTGGCTTCTTATTTTTGGGTGGAAACAGAAGAGAAAGCGAGTTGGAAACCAGTAAGGTCAGATGCAGATTTTGATACAAAATTTTTCTACCAAAAACGAGGATTGTGGGGAAAGTCAGAACAAAGTGTGGAACTTGTTTGGGAAACCAATTCCGAAACGAAACCTGGTGAATACCGATTGGTTCACGAAGGAATTTATTTAGGTAAAGATGGGGTTCGTTCCCCTTATCGTATCGAATGTCCAAGTTTCCGTATCGCGGAGAGTGGAAAATAACTAAGACCTTGGGGATCAAATCTATCAGATTTTGTTAGTTTGATCCCTTTTCATTTCCACTTTCTAAACCTCTCTCTTCGATTCGAAATCTCTTCCTATTAGAAAAACAAGTTGTGTGAAATTCCTGTTTAGTGGAAATCTTAGGAAAAGAGAACAGGACTGAGGGGAAACCGTATGAGCGAATTTTATCAAGACGAATGGGTTTGGATTACGGGAGCATCCTCTGGAATTGGGAAAGAGTTGGTGAACCAAGCTTACAAACGAAAGGCAAAGGTATTACTTGCTTCACGAAAGACAAAAGTTCTAGAGGCACTGGCAAAAGAACTCAAACTAGAGAAGGGTCGTTTTGCTGTCGAAAAATTAGATTTGGAAGATTACAAATCAACAACCACGTTTGCCAAACGTTGCCTTCAGAAATATGGGATACCTAAAGTTGTCATTCACAATGGAGGGATCAGCCAAAGATCTTTAACGAAGGAAACCAATTTAGCCACTCTCGAAAAAATTATGAACACCAACTTTTATGGGGCAGCAGAAATGACTCGTGCGATGTTACCTCAAATTTTAGGAAAAAAGGAAGTTCATTTTGCAGTGATCTCCAGTGTCGCCGGAAAATTGGGAAGCCCACTTAGATCGGCTTATTCTGCCTCCAAATTCGCGTTAGTTGGTTTTTTCCATTGTTTGCGAGCAGAAGAAGAAAGTAAGGGAATTTATGTAACCATGGTATATCCTGGTTTTATCCAAACAAATATTTCTAAAAATGCACTGACTGGCGATGGAAAAACAACCGGAACTATGGATTCGGTGATCTCTGCGGGTTTACCCGTTCAATTATGTGCTCACCGCATTTTACATGCAGTGGCCAACAAACAGAGAGAAGTTGTAATTGCTGGTATTAAAGAAAAGTTTGGTCTTTTTTTGCAGGCCGTTTACCCTTCTTTATTTTTTAAAATGATTCAAAAAGCAAAGGTAAGATAAGGAGAAGATATAATTGAAACTTTTTATATATATTACTAGTATCTTTTTGTTATTGAACATGGGAATTTTTGCAGAATCCACCATTCTCGATTATAAAACTAAAAATACATCTAACGAAAAAGAAAGAACTTATCTATTAGATCTTTTGCGTGCGAACCTCTCAAATGAGTTCAAACAAGAATTCATTTTTGTTGTAGAACATTTTAAAGTTTCTGGTGATTATGCATGGTTCCGTGGAACAGCCAAAAGAAAGGATGGAAAAGAAATCTCACTTTCGGAAGAAATACCTTACGATTGTTGCCATGTGGAAGCTTTATTTAAAAAAACAAATGGGAAATGGCAAATTTCCGAATCGGCAGCATTTAGTACCGATGTTTGGTGGGATGGAATTCAATCGCGTTATCCTAAGGCGGCTAAAGAAATTTTTCAGTAATTATAGATGTAGAATTGATTGTCTATGATTCGCAAAACAGTCATTATTTTTTGCTATTTTGAAGTAGTAAAAAGTCTTAGAAGAAAAAGAATTCGTAAATCTTAGAACCATTCTGAGATACCATTAGGGTCTATAAATTTATAGACCATTCTAGAAAGGATCACAATTCTGTTACTAAAGAGGTTTTTAATACATAAAACTTCTTTAGTAGTTTCGAGCCTATGTTTCAAACAAATTACAACGATTTACTTTCAAGTATTCCTGATTTGATTTGTGAGTTGGATGCTTCTGAAAAAATTAGTTATGCAAACTCATTCCATAAACATAGGTTAGGTTATGAATGGCATGAAATCCTTGGCCGTTCGATAGACGAATTTTTCCATCCAGAGGATAGAAAAGAATTACAAGAAAAAATATCTCATCTACAAATACCTGGTGCAGAAATTATAGGTATTTGGCGAATTGCCCATAAAAACGGACACTTTTTGACCTTTGAATGTAGAGGAAAATTCCAACCAGATTCTAATGGAAACAAAAGGATTATAGTCATAGCAAGGGATATCACCGAAGAACTTAGGCAAGATTTTAAACTTCATTCAAAGAATTCTCCGAAATCAAAAGATAAAACGGATTTAGAGATGAAGTCTGCTCAACTTCAACAAAACACTTTGTTTGAACTAAAGATGTCTCAGTTTGAATTTTCGCAATTAAAACATGCTTTTGATGAACATGCAATCATCGCCATAACAGATAAAAATGGATCAATCTCTTATGTGAATGATCGGTTCTGCGAAATCTCTATGTATTCAAGGGAAGAACTCGTAGGAAATAATCACCGTTTGTTGAATTCCGGATTTCATTCTCCTGAATTTTTTGACCGAATGTATCATATGATTCAAAATGGATATGTTTGGAAAGGCGAGATCCGGAACAGAAGTAAGGTCGGATCTATTTATTGGGTCAGTGCAACCATAGTTCCTTTACGTTCTATTGATGGTAGTATCAACAGGTTCTTTGCATTACATACGCTCATCACTCGTACAATTGAATCAGAAGAAAAAGTAACACAACTTTTGCAGGAGAAAGAATTACTTTTACAAGAAGTCCACCATCGGATCAAAAACAATTTATTTTCTGTTTATAGTCTTCTTAAAATGCAGGCCAACTTTTCTAATGATGAACATTTAAAAGAACAATTTGATGAAGCCGCAGGCCGATTGAGAAGTATGATGGCTTTGTATGATCGATTGTACAGATCACAAAATCCAAATGCTATCGATTTAAAAGAATACGTTCCAAATTTAGTTCGAGAAATTCTCGCTACCTATCAGAAAAACATTGTTTTTGAATTTCTTCCTTCAAGTGGTATCATTGTGAAACCAGAGATTGCCAATAATTTAGGAATCATCTTAAACGAACTTATTTGTAATTCAGTAAAACATTCGTTTCGTCAGGTAGACTACGGAACCATTGACGTTCAAATCCAACAATTGGAAGACCAAATTGTATTTGTCTATAAGGATGACGGAGAGCCGTTGCCGGATACATTTTCTTTGGAAAATTCGGATGCTGGGTTTGGAATCAAACTTATGAATCTACTTGTGTTGCAACTCCGAGGAAAAGTAAACGTAACTCCTGGACAGAGAGTTCAATTTGAGTTATCCTTTCCCAACCGGTAAATTTTTTAGCTAAGGTCAGTCTATGAGGTGGAGGATGGTATCGAGTTTGTTCAGTCGAAACACTGTGCGAATGAGTTTGTTCACTCCGCGAATTTGTAATTGTAGGTCTTGGGATTCTAAGGCTGAATGAAACTTCATAAGTTCGCCGATGGTCGCACTGTCAAGAGACATGGAGATCTCCGTAAAGTCTAGGACTACATCTTCCTTAGTATGGCTGATGGTGGACATAATTCTTTCCCGGAATCCACTGAGTCCGTCAAAAGAAAGATCATTGTTCTTGATTTCGATTACAATAGCCAAGGTTTAAAACTATTTTTATTTAGTTCGAAATTTTGAAAGAATTTTTCCAAATGAATTTCTTGTTTCTGGATTGTTTTTCAAATCCCTTTGTGATGAGATTGTGTGATTTCCTATGTCAGTCAGCAATCGACAATTAAAATTAATTAAAGAAGCTGCGGAGTTACTCGTTATGGAACACCGCCTAACTTCTGATGAAGCTGTTCTTGTCATTTCAGCAGCCATTAAAAAAGAACTCTCAGTTCGGAATACGAATTTTGAAAAACTGGAACATGGATCAAAGATCGATCGGACTAGTTTTACTCGAGGTGTTGTAAAATCTGTTCAGGATGCTTTAGAAGCCAATCCATATTGGCGTTCACACAATCTAGACAAATCTATTGATAATTTTTATAAAGTTTTACACAAACATTGGGACTAAGACAAACCATTAGTTTGCTCCGTTATCCTTTATAATGGAACTGGTTTCGCAGTAATAAGAATCTGGTAATTGTTTGGTTCTTGAAAAAATAATTTGGAAATTTTCCGATTCTTTTGGCAAAAGATCTTGTTTTTCTAAACTTACAGTTTCGTAATCAATGGAATTCCCTTTTTTATCGATGAGTAAACAATTGATTTTAGTAAAGTTTGCAGTTAAATTTCCTCGGTTTTGAATTTTTCCAAAAAGCACAATCTCTTTGTACTGATTTCGTTTAAAATCAATTTGTTTTAATAAGAGTTCTTGTTTGATTGCTTCACCCGGAATTGTTGTGGCAGTTACAGAAATCTCGTAATGATCATACTTAGGTGCACTCGAGAATAAAACTTGGAAACTAACGGAGTCACCATCTAATATTAAATTTTTATCGGCATAACCAAATCCTGATCCAAGATTAGTTCCATCAGCATTTAGCAAATCTACTGTAAACTTTGGCATCAGTAAATTTTGTCCGCTTTTGTTGGTAAACTTTCCTAGAAAATAAACATTGCCCAAGACATCAGGGAGAGCAGATGTAAATTGAAATTCTCCTTCTGGAATGATTTCGATCGATTCCAAACTTGGATCAATCTGAATGGTTGTTTTTTCTTCCTCCGTTAAGGAATTAAATCCAGACATTGAGTTTTTAAAATAAGTGAAAATAGAAGAACCTAATACGAGCCAAGCAACTACAATTCCAGTGAATAGATTTTTCCAATTACTAGTAGCAGTTGTTTGATGATTCTTTTGGGAAGTACCATAAACTTTTGGTGGCGGAGAGTCCATGGTCGTTCCTGTTGGTAGGCGATCAAAACAATCTCCACAACGATAAACTGTTGCCGATTCTTGATAAATATTGCTGCTACCGCAACTTGGACATTGTTTTGAGTTCATATAACGAATTCCATAAGCAAACCAAAAAAATCCAAGGAGAAAACAATCTAGGAAATATCTTTCTTAGTTGTCTATTTTCGTTGATAAGAGGTTGTCGTGATGGGGAGGAGGGCCGCTGGAAGTTGCCAAGTTGCATTTTTTTGAAATTCGCAATCTTTTTTACAATTGGATAAACTTAAGGTTTCTCCCAATGAAAAAGGGGAAGGGGGAAGTTCTAAAAATGAGAAGGATTTTGTATTCTTAGAATCCAGAATACGAAAGAATGTTTCCTTTGGGTAATCACTTCTTAGTAAAAGGAGATCCTTTTTTTGTTCTAAAAGTGGTAAAGCTACAAAAGCAAAATCTGAATTGTTAAAAACCAAAATAGAATCATCTACTGTTTTTAATTCTTGTATTGTGTTTGTTTGGAATTTGGAAATCTTTTTTAACTCTTTCGTTTGTTGGAAGATAACATTGATTTGATAAAAAGAAATGATGAGACAAACCAAAATCCAAATCTTAGGGGTTCCTTCTTTGTTTTTTTCTTTATATCTAAATGTTAATGCATAAAGAGGGATAAGTCCAAATAGATATCTGGGAGTATTATGGCCTCCTGTATTAGGAGATATAATCATAATCGCAATGGTTAAGGATATTAGGAATAGGTTTCGAAATAAAAATTCTTTGCGTACGATGGATTTTCCAAGATAAAAAACAAACAAAACAAAGATCGGAACTTGTTCTATCCAAATTTTTAATAAATAAAGGCTAAGTTCAGGTCGGAATTGAAATGCGGAATTTTTAAGGACGCGAAGTGGGAGGAATGTTCCTAACGTGATTTGGTTGATGATTGCAAACAAGGCTCCGGTAATTACACATGCGCCCACAAACCGTTTCCATTCCCATTCTTTGGGGAAACAAAAGGGAAGAAAAAAAATGGCGAAGATCATTTCTGGTCGCATCCAAACTAAGCAAATAGACAGAACCCCGGAGAGGATGGACCATTTCCTGTGATAAAAATATAATATAATGATTTCTAAAAAGAAAAAGAAAATAGTCTCATGGATTAAAAAAATATAGATGGATATACTTGAACCAAATAACAAAAGTATGGTGGATATATCGTCCTTTTGGATTAGATGGAAAAGGTAAATGGATAAAAAAAACAAAAGAATTTGGGCCAGTTTGACACCCATAATTCCAAATCCCAAGTAGAAAGGTGAAAATAGGATTGGATATAAATTTGGAAAAGTGGAATAAACAAGTCCATTATGGATATGAAAAAAGATTTCTGGCAAAGGGAAAAAAAGAAATTCTGGATCTTCTAAAAGATGTTGGTAAGGCAGATGAAAAATTCCCTGGCCTGCAAGTTTCATTTGCCATTCTAAAAGAGCAAAATCTGCAAATGGTTCGATTTGTTTTGTTGCAAATGAAAAATAACCCAAAACTAAAAATGCTAAACTAACAAAGAAACCAATTGCTTTTTTTGAATGTTCCATAGAAAATCGAAAACAGGTATATTCTTTCCTAAAGACAAAGATCTGCAATGAAAAAAGATAATGAACAAACTAGTTTCTCACCCAAACTGCTCAAATATATTTTGCTTTTGTTTCTTTTTCTTCCTGGTTTTGCTTTTCTTACGAGAACCATTGATTCTTTGGGTTGTTTCAGGTTTCCCTATGGTCATTTCCACTTTCCGGCGAATACTAAAATTCCCTTTTTTCGTTTGGGTGAACGAGAGTATGGAGATATCAATGAGTTTGGTTTCCGAATTACCGCTTATCCAAAGGATACAAATTGTTCGTATTTATTGTTAGGTGATTCGCAAACTTTTGGATCTGGTATTTTTTGGAAGGATAGTTTCCCTGAGATTTTAAATCGAGAAACAAGTTGTTATTGGATCAATACCAGCATTCCTGGATTTACTCTGGACAACGAATTCTCTATGTACCAAAAAGTTCAGAATCATTTTCAGTTTTCTGATGTTTATTTATTTGTTTATGGGAATGACGTTTATGAATTAGGAGACACTCCCGATTTTTTACATTTTCTAAATCATAAACAATGGTATTTTTCTTTTTTTTCTTTTTACTTCCCGGAATCGACTCGTTTGTATTTAAAAAAATTATATTTTGATTCGATACAAAAAAGAATGGAACTAGAGTTGGAACGAGTTTCGAGTTTACCCTATACACCTCCGCTTCCTAATAAAGAAAAAAATCAAGTAGTCGATTATCCTTCACTCAAAACTCTGTTTCAAATCAGTCCTACTTATCTTTCTAGTTCACTTGATACAAAGACCTTTGCAAAAAATGATTTTCATCGGTGGAAGAGGACTTTTGATCAGTTGCATCAGGAAATTAGAAACCAAGGGAAAAAAATAACCATTGTATATATCCCTTTAGAAGTGGAATATGATAGAAACCGTTATGAGGTATATCGTACATTAGGATTTGAGATGAATCCTCGGTGGTTAGAGTCTGATTCTGAATTTATCCTCGATTTGATTCAGTTGACTGATGAAAATAGGATCCCGCTGATTGATCTACGAAAGTATATGCGAGATAAAACTGACCTTTTACAAAGAGGTGATATCCATTTAAATGAAAGAGCCACTCGACTGATTGCGGATGTTCTTAAAAAGAATTGAATAATTCATTCAGGGTTATGATTCCTCTAAATTTTTTAAAATCGGACAATCGGGTCTATGATCACCATGACAATGTTTGACGAGGTTTCTCAAGGTATCAGATATATCCTTTAGTTGTTTTATTTTTAGATCCAAATCATTTAAATGTTTTTCTGCGAGAAGTTTTACTTGTTTGCTACTTCTTGATTTGTTTTTCCAAAGTCCCAAAAGATTTTTGATCTCTTTCAAAGAAAATCCAAGGTCCCTTGATCTTTTGACAAACCTCAAAGAATGTATGTCGTCAGAATGATAAGATCGATACCCATTTTCTGTTCTTCCTGCCTTGGGAATCAATCCGATTCCTTCGTAATGTCGGATGAGTTTTGCGCTGACTCCTGATTCTTTAGAAAGTTCTCCGATATTCATTGATTCACTCCAAAAAATTTAGAAAAATAATAAAAAAAATCAAATGGTCTATTGACCTTCCAGCGGTTGGAAGGTTTAGACTGGAATTATCTTAACAAGGGAGTAAAAATGAAACTACTTAAATTTGAAAATCCTACTTCCAAAAATTTGAAGTTTGGTGGTAAGGTTGTATTGATTGGGAAAAAGGAGCATCATTATGGTTAGTTATGAAATGGAAGGTATGACTTGCGGTCACTGTAAAAAGACGGTGGAAAAAGTGTTTCTGGAATATGGCAAAGAGGCAACAGCTAGTATAGAAGAACATACGGTAAGTTTAAAAGAAGCTTTAACGGAAACAGACTTAAGTAAACTCCGTGACCTTTTAAACGAGGATGGATATTCTCTTGGAAACGCTAAATAAAGCCACCGAACGAACATTAGATCTTTTTGGAATGACCTGTGCGAATTGTGCTCTTCGTATCGAGAAAGGTCTTTCTAAAATGGAAGGTGTCTCTGAAGTTCGAGTTAATTTCGCGCGCGAGTCCGTTTTTCTGAGAGCAGATGATTCTGTTACCGTGAATTCGCTTTTGGAAAAAGTCGAATCTCTTGGATACTCTGCGCTTCTTCATGATCCCAACAAACAATCTGAGACAGAGAAAAAACAAAAGGAACAAATTCGGAATTTAAAAATCAGATTTCTACTCTCTGCTTTTTTTTCCTTACCTTTGTTTTATGGGATGGTCACTCATTTTAGTTTTTTAAGTTTTATGCCCATGCCACACTTTTTAATGGATCGATGGGTGCAGATGGCAATTGCCTTCCCGGTTCAATTCATCATCGGGTTTCCATTTTATCAGTCTGCTTATCGTGCTCTACGGAATGGATCTGCAAATATGGATGTTCTTGTTGTGATAGGAACCAGTGCAGCATTTGGATACAGTGTGTTTGGTCGGGATCTTTATTTCGAAACTTCTGCGGTTCTCATTACTTTTATTTTAGGAGGGAAGTGGATAGAACATTTTGCAAAAGGTAAAAGTAGCGATGGAATTAATGCTTTACTCAAACTTCGTCCTGAAACTGCAACAGTTAGATCTGATGGAGTTTGGACGGAAGTGCCAAATGAATATCTCAAACTAGGAGATCTTGTTTTGGTGAAGGCAGGAGAGAGATTCCCGATGGATGGAATTGTTTCTGAAGGAGAAAGTTTTGCCGATGAATCGATGTTAACTGGTGAGAGTATGCCTGTAGAGAAAAAAACAGGTGATCAGATTTTAGGTGGGACTGTGAATGGGAGTGGATCTTTGGTTGTCAAAGCAAACAAAGTTGGAAATGATACAACGTTATCGCATATCATACGTTCTGTAGAAGAATCCCTTGGAACCAAAGCTCCGATCCAAAGGATTGCTGATCAAATTTCTGCTTATTTTGTTCCAGTTGTGGTTTCGATTAGTATCATTGATTTTTTGGTATGGTATTTTGTTATTTCTCCAGGAGTTGTTAGTTCTGCGATTGAAACAAGTATTGCCATTTTAGTCATTGCCTGTCCTTGTGCTCTCGGTCTTGCCACTCCCATCTCTTTACTTGTAGGTACTGGTCGTGCAGCCAAACGTGGAGTATTGTTTAGAAGTGCGGAATCTTTGGAATCAGTATCTAAAATCAATTGGATTGCTTTTGACAAAACAGGTACACTTACCGAAGGAAAACCAAAAGTCACTGCGGTTTCTCATTCAGGTTTTGATTCTAGTGAATTGAATCGAATACTTGAGGAAATAGTAAAGATGGAACAAACTTCTGACCATCCACTTGCCAAAGCCATTGTTTCTTATGGAAAAGAAAATCATCTGGTACAAGAAAGTGCTGACATACTTTCTACAAAAACATATCCGGGTGGAGGAATCCAATCGGAACAAAAAGGTGTAGTTTATTTTGCAGGCAAACAAACGTTTGTTGAAGAAAATGGATTTTCGATTTCTGATTCGATCCAAGAATCGATCACACCATGGACAGTTGATGGATCTAGTTTGGTTTTTGTCGGTGTTCGAGGGAATCTGAATGGAATGGTTGTTTTTCGTATCGAGGATAGTCTTCGAGCAGATGCAAAGTCGGCTATTTCCGAATTGAAATCAATTGGAGTCGAGCCAGTCCTTCTCACTGGCGACAATCATAGTTCTGCAGAAAAAGTAGCCCGACTTGTGGGAATCACTTTTGTTCATTCTGGACTTCTCCCTGAAGAAAAGGCAAAAATAATCACGAAGTTTAAAACAGATAAAATTCATTCGGCAATGGTCGGAGATGGAATCAATGACGCACCAGCATTGGCCTCTGCTGATGTAGGAATTGCGATGGGAACGGGATCTGATGTGGCCATAAGCACCGCTGATGTTGTGCTCGTAAATGGAGACATTCAAAGAATAGTAGATCTGATTCGGATTGGTAAAGACACTGTCCTTAATATCAGGCAAAACTTTGGCTGGGCTCTTGGATACAATTTGTTAGGAATTCCCATTGCTGCTTCTGGATTACTAGCTCCTTGGGTGAGTGGGGCTGCGATGGCGTTTAGTTCCTTGTCTGTTGTGTTCAATGCTTTGCGAATGAGTCGTTGGAAATAGAATTCAAGAGTATGAGATGGTAAAGATTTGGACATTTCTTTTTTAAAACCTCCTACAAATTTGGAATCTTTTGTAAAAGAATTCTGGATTTGGAAGGATGTAAATGCAAGAGAACTTCCTTGGATATTGCCATCTTACGAGTGTGAGGTTGTATTTCATTTAGGAGATCCTCCATTAGTAGAAACTGAAAATAGAGAATTGATTCGGTTGCCAAGGATCCATATTGTTGGTCCGCAGACAAGAAGGTGGAGGATTTTATCGGAGTCAGATCTTTCTTTGTTTTCGATTCGCTTTTATGTCGGTGGTATGTATTCTTTATTTTCCAAACGAGGAGACTCATTACAAAACCAATTTCCTGAAATTGAGAATAAACAAATGTTAGGTGTATTTTCTGTCCCCGAGTTCCCATCAGAGGAATGGGTTTCTGATTTTTTATCTTCTTTTTTGAAGAGTCTTCCTGGAAAACCTTCCGAGATTCCCGCTTATGTTCGGTTTGCTCTTTTGGAGCTCACTCGTCCGGCCACACCAATCGAAAATTTATGTAAAAAATTAGGAATTTCTAGAAAACAATTGGATCGGAAATTCAAAGAGATTGTGGGAATGAATCCTTCTGAATACAGAACAGTGCACAGGTTACTGGAAATGGTGCGAAACCCGGATCACTACCGAAAGAACAATCCTGATCTGCGTTTTACCGATTTAGCTCATGAATTTGATTATTCAGACCAATCACATTTCAATCGCGATTTTAAACGAATTTCTGGAAGTATTCCCAACGATTGGTTCGCGGAGTATAAAAAAATGTCCCATTTTTACAATCAGGATTCGTCTCATGAATGATAGGATAAGAACATGATCCAAAACATAATTGATTTCGTTGGTAAAACCAGATCCAATCTTAGGCTCCGCACATTCTGTTCTGCCATCACTAGAGAAGACAAAGAAACATTTGATCTATTATTGTCAGATCCCGATTTGAAAGAAGTATTGGTTTTGGAATCAGCTCTACTTCTCGGAATTGCTGTTACAGAAGTATCCGATATTTATTATTTAAAAAAATTATTAGCCCTTGGTTTGGATCCCAATCAACCAGATAACATGGGTTTGTATCCTATTCATAAGGCAACGGAAACGGGAAATGTAGAAGCTGTAGAAGTTTTGCTTCATTCTGCGGCCGATCCGAACGCTGCTGATCCGAGTGGGGTCACAGCTCTTCACATCGCTAATAGTTTTGATGGTCTGAGCGAAATCTCGGATTTACTCATTCGAATGGGTGCTAATATTTACCAAAGAGATAAACTCGGTAAACGATATCTTATGTAATTCAGAATCTTAATTCAGATAGGAAAAGGTTATATCTTTCTTGTCTGAATGGGCCTCTTCCCGATCTATGTGAATATGATCGGAACAGCTTTTACTCCCAATGCTACTAAACTTTTACTCCTCGGTTCAGGGGAACTTGGCAAAGAGGTTGCTATTGAAGCGAACCGCTTAGGTGTTCATGTCATTGCAGTGGATCGTTATCCAAATGCTCCGGCCATGTTAGTAGCCCAAGAATCTCGTGTCATCAATATGCTCGACCCAGTAGAGTTAGAATCCACCATACGAGAGTTAAAACCTGATTTTGTTGTTCCTGAAATTGAAGCCATCCATACAGAAACTTTAGTGCGACTAGAAAAGGAAGGATTTCGAATCATTCCCAGTGCAAAAGCTGTAAATCTTACCATGAACCGAGAAGGAATCCGGAACTTTGCATCAAAAGAACTCGGTTTAAAAACTTCCAAATACTTATTTGCAGATACCGAAGCAGATTTTCAAAAAGCAGTAAAGGAAATTGGTTTTCCTTGTGTTGTGAAACCCATTATGAGTTCTTCCGGGAAAGGCCAAAGTTTGGTTCGGACCGAAGCAGATGTATTAAAAGCATGGGAGTACGGCCAAACCGGTGGACGAACGGGAAAGGGTAAAATGATTATCGAAGAGTTTGTACCTTTTGATTTTGAAATCACTCTTCTTACCATTCGCCATATTGATGGAACTACATTTTTACCTCCCATTGGACATAGACAGGTAAACGGGGATTATGTGGAATCATGGATGCCACAACCGATGACTGAAACCGCACTCCAGGCTGCTAAACACATTGCAGAAACTGTAACCACAGGTCTTGGAGGGATGGGAATTTTTGGAGTCGAACTATTTGTTAAAGGGGACGAAGTGTACTTTAGTGAAGTTTCTCCAAGACCACATGATACAGGACTTGTGACTCTTATCTCACAAAATATTTCTGAATTTTCTCTTCATGCCAGAGCACTTCTGGGCCTTCCCATTCCAGATCTCATCTTTCATATTCCAGCGGCGAGTTCTGCAATCCTTTTGGAAGGAAAAACAAATTCACCAGTTTACGTAGGTGTAGAAGAGGCTTTAAAACTTCGTGGAGTCGATCTTCGTATTTTTGGGAAACCTGAGATTGATGGGAAGAGGCGAATGGGTGTTAGTTTGGCAATGGGGAATACAGTCGAGGAAGCAAAAGAAAAGGCAAATCGTGCACGCGATTGTATCCACTTAAAGAAATAATGAATAATGAACTAAATTTAAATAAAAGTAAGTAAATAACCCAATCAATGAATCGATCACTAGTTTGATTTGATTCTATGAGATTAATCTTTTTTGATTTCTGGCGACTTGTAATTTGTCATCATACTTTCATAGATACTTTCTTCGCCGTAAGGAAGAAAGGAATTATCATAATGCAAAGCGAGTAGTTTGTTGTTCCCTTTTCCGAATCCACGAATTACTTCAGACTCAATGGAATCAAAATCTGAAAACTCGATAGAATCCATAAATTTACCATCATGTAGTAAATTGAGAAAAATTACGAACTTCCCTGCATGTTTTAATATTTTTAAAGCAAATAACATCTCACGTAATTTTAAAAGGTAAAGTAGGGGACGAGTATTCCTTGCCATCACTAACTTTTGTTCGGCTTCACTTACATCTCTGAGTGCGAGTCTTAAAAATGCCCTTGTTTGTGTTTTTTCCTGATCGCGAGATTTTCCACCAAGTAATACCAATTCAGAACGAACCAGTTCTAAATTTTTACTTAGAATTTTATCATAGAGTTGGATGAGTTTGAATTGAGTGGATCGAACTGCTAAATAAGCATCACCATATCTCCCTTGGATGTGGAGGCTTTTGAATCTCAAATATTCATCTATAATTTCTTTGTACTCGGCTTTTTCTTCCGCATTACCTAAGTGAATGACACTAGAATCTAACGAACGAACCAAAAGATAATTTTCTTCCGCTCCAAAGGCTACTTGTAAGTTGCCGTTGGCATAGGTTCCACTTCCGATAGTTAGGAAGAGGAGATATGGGATACGAAAAAGAAAAGTTCGCACAGTACAGTTTCGGAATCTAGAGTCCCCAAAAAAAGTCCATAATCTAAGTCGTGGTGATTCCTACTCATTATGTCCTTCGGGGGGTCGTTTCTTTCGGAAAACGGGCAGATTTTCTTTTGATTCTACTCGTCGTATCCGGTTCTTTTTCGATTCTGGTTGAATACGGAAGGGGAAAAACCTTCAGAAATTATATGATCAAAATATCTGGTTTAAACAAACAATTCAACGGTAATGTTCTATTCGATGACTTACAATTCAGCGTCAATCGTGGGGAAAGAGTGGGTCTTGTGGGCCGCAATGGACATGGTAAGTCAACTCTTGTCCAAGTCATTTTAGGTAAAACGGAACCGGACTCTGGAAACATCACCATCCCCAAAGGATACCGCATTGGACACTTAGAGCAACACTTGGTGTTTACCAAACCCACTGTCTTAGAAGAATGTGCTCTTGGACTTCCCGAGGGAGATGAATACGAAACTTGGAAAGTAGAACGAATTCTTTTTGGTCTTGGATTTTCTGAAAAAGATATGGAACGAAGTCCAAATGAGTTTTCCGGTGGATACCAAATTCGAATGAACTTGGCTAAACTTCTTGTTTCGGCTCCAGACATGCTCATCTTAGATGAACCAAACAACTATTTGGATATTGTCACCATACGTTGGTTAGAGGAATTTCTAAGAGAATGGGAAGGTGAAATCATTCTCATCACCCACGATAGAAGTTTTATGGATAGCGTTGTGACTCATACCGTTGCGATCCACAGAACAAAGGCCATCAAAGTACAAGGTGATACTGAAAAGTTATACACACAGATCAACCAAGCTGAAGAGATCTATGAAAAAACGAGACTGAACGAAGCAAAAAAACGAAAACAAGAAGAAATCTTTATCGCGAAGTTCAAAGCAAAAGCAAGTTTTGCAAGTCGTACCCAATCTCGAGTTAAGAGGTTAGAGAAACAAGGAGAAATGAAAGCACTCGACGCGATTGAAGATATGGAACTTTATTTTAACAGTGCTCCATTTTCCGCAAATCAAATGTTAAGTGTAGAGGAAGTTTCTTTTTCGTATGATAACAAAACTCCCAATTTATTTGAAAACTTTTCAATTAGCGTAGGTCCCGAAGATCGAATTTGTATCATCGGGAAAAACGGAAAAGGAAAGTCCACACTACTGAAATTGATTGCGGGAGAATTAACTCCAGTTTCTGGTGGGGTCAAAAAACATCCTGTGCTCAAAGAAGGGTATTTTGGCCAAACCAACAAACTCAATATGAATGAAAGTAATACTGTGGTTCAAGAGATTATGAGTGCTGATCCGAACTGTTCAGAAGGGAAAGCCCGTAACATTGCGGGTGGACTGATGTTCTCAGAAGACTTGGCCTTAAAAAAGATTAAGGTTCTCTCTGGGGGTGAAAAGAGTCGTGTTCTGCTAGGTAAGATTCTCGTCACACCTTGTCATTTATTGTATTTGGATGAGCCGACAAACCACTTGGATATGCAGTCTTGTGACTCACTCATTGAGGCGATTGATAATTTTGATGGTTCTGTCATCATGGTTACTCACAACGAAATGCACTTGCGCGCTGTGGCCACAAAACTAATAGTATTCGATGATGACCGAGTTTTTGTTTATGACGGGGGTTATGATGACTTCCTCACAGACATTGGCTGGAAGGATGAAACTGTTTGAAATCGATCCTCACTCTAAAACAAGTTTCCAAGTCTTATGACAACGGATTCCAAGCATTAAAAGATGTAAATTGGGAAGTTAAAGAGGGTGAAATTCACGCCCTTCTTGGCCCGAATGGAGCAGGAAAAACAACCCTGATCAATTTGATTTGCGGGATTGTTTCACCAAGTGGTGGTGAGGTGAATGTTGATGGTTTTAATATCATTGATGATTTTAAAAAAACAAGATCTTTCATTGGTCTTGTGCCGCAAGAACTGAGTGTACATGCTTTTGAAACGGTTTGGGCCAGTGTATCCTTTACGAGAGGCCTTTATGGAAAACCAGCCAACCCGAAATACATTGAAGAAGTTTTGAAATCACTTTCTCTTTGGGATAAAAAAGACCAAAGGATTATGACTTTGTCTGGTGGAATGAAACGTCGAGTTTTAATCGCCAAAGCTTTGTCACACGAACCAAAAATTTTGTTTTTGGATGAACCGAGTGCTGGGGTGGATGTTGAGTTAAGAAAGGATATGTGGAAAATTGTGGAATCGCTCCGTAAAAATGGAGTTACCATCATACTGACAACCCATTATATTGAAGAAGCAGAATCCATTGCAGATCGGATTTCTGTGATCCGTAAAGGTGAAATTTTTCTTACAGAAAACAAAGATCGCCTGATGAAACAACTAGGGACAAAACAACTTCGTATTGAACTAAAAAAATCTCTTAAACAAATTCCTAAGTCGCTTTCAAAGTATGAATTAGAGCTTGTTGATAATAACTCCGCACTTGTATTTACCTACGATCGTTCGGATGATAGTAGTCTCATCACTAAACTTTTAGATGATTTGAAAAAACTCAAAATTCAATTTAGCGATTTGAGTACAAAACAAAGTTCGTTAGAAGAAATCTTTGTTCAGTTATTGCAGGAGGCTGTATGAATTTTTACGCAATCAAATCCATTTATCAATTTGAAATGGCAAGAACCTTTCGTACACTTTTGCAAAGTATCGCCTCTCCGGTGCTTTCCACTTCTTTATACTTTATTGTTTTTGGATCGGCCATTGGTTCGAAGATCCAGGAAATTGATGGAATCCACTATGGAAGTTTTATTGTTCCTGGTCTTGTCATGTTGTCACTTCTTACGGAAAGTATTTCAAATGCTTCTTTTGGAATTTATTTTCCGAAGTTCAATGGAACCATTTACGAAATCCTTTCTGCACCTGTCACAATGTGGGAAGTGGTGATTGGTTATGTGGGTGCAGCGGCAACAAAGTCATTGATGCTTGGTGTTCTGATGCTGATCACTGCATCTTTTTTTGTTCCGATCCGGATTGATCACCCGATACTAATGGTGTTTTTTCTTGTTTTAACTTGCATTAGTTTTAGTTTGTTTGGATTCGTGATAGGAATCTGGGCGGATAGTTTTGAAAAACTCCAGATGATTCCAATGCTTGTGATCACTCCACTGGTATTTCTGGGAGGAAGTTTTTATTCCATCCAAATGTTGCCACCCTTCTGGCAAAAGCTTAGTATGTTTAATCCCGTATTATATCTAGTAAGTGGGTTTCGTTATAGTTTTTTTGAAAGGGCAGATGTAGCGCTTTCAGTAAGTATCTCTATGATTTTAGTATTTTTGACCTTTTGTTTGACCGTGACTTGGTTGATTTTTAGAACAGGTTATAAAATCAAAAATTAAAACGCTTTAGTCAAATTCCTAGTTCTTAGTTTTCTTAGATCTTCCACTAACCTCTGTATATCGCCCGTGCCTTTGGCACGGTAGATGCCGCGTAAATATTGGTCTTTATCGAATAAAAAAATATTTTCTGTATGAACAAATTCATACTTCCCACGCTCTGTAGAAAATCCTTCCATTTCCGCCCCGCAGGTTTCTTTGGCAAATTTTGTAATGATAGATTCTTCTCCTGTGTAAAAACTCCAATTGGGATTTTGGATTTTGTAATTGAGTTTATATTTTTGTAAAACAGGAACTGTATCTTCCTTTGGGTTGATCGATATGGAAACTAGTTTAAGATCGGGAAATTCGGAGAGTGATGGTTCTATCTGCAAAAGATTTCTTGTGATCAAGGGACAAATCCCACGGCAAGTGGCATAAAAAAAGACCACCAACCTTTCTTTTGATTCCAATTCCTGAAAGTTAATCTGTTTGCCAGTATGTTCGGTTAGGATCAATGAATTTGGGATTTGTTTGAGTTTTGAATCTTCCTTGGGATGATTTGTCCATACGGGATCAAAATCATTTCCTGAAAAATAGGGTGGTTCTTTGGGACTCGGAGTTGGTTCTGAGGCTTTGCAATGTGTTACGATTAAAACAAAAGAAAGTAAAACAAGGATTGATTTAGAAGATAGGATTTGCATTTGATTCGGGAATGGTTTTGTTTTGAGATTGAGAAATTTCATTTGGGATTGATGTTGGCGTCAGGAATGGGGTCACAAAGTTTACTTCCTGGACGGCCAAAACTTTCACCCGATTCCATAAAAACTTGGTTTAAATAAATTTGCCCTCGACGATTCCATTTTTTTGCGACCTTGGGTTTCCCTGAATCGTAAAATGTTTGATAGGTGGCCATCTGTCCATTCTCAAAATAATCAATGTATTCCCCAATGGGTATGCCATTATCAAATTCTGATTTTTGTTTTAGAGTCCCGTTTGCAAAGTAACTAGTTTGTTTTCCATGTTTTTGTCCGTAACGAATGTTCCTTTCTTCTAAGACGGTTCCATCTTCTTTTTTTGCCGTATAACGACCGTGAGGAACACCCTTGTAGTATTCTGTTTCATAGACTTCGAGAAGGATGGGATTGGTTTGGACAAAAATTCCGTTCAAGGGTTTCCCTTGGTAGAGAAGAAAGTGGTTGGTATCTTCGCTAAGCTCCTTGTCTCCCGCTTCCACCCGAAGGGGAGAACAAGAGACTAGTAGTAAGAAAGAAACGAGGAGAAGAAACTCTCTCCTCGAGAATATTGAAGATTTAATTGGAAATTGTCCCCGGAGTTCCGTAGAAATAAGAACCAATGAGTGTTGGGATGGTTGCTGTAGGATCGGAAGTATAATGGTAGTGATAGGTCGCGGTAGCAAAATGGAGTGTTGTTGTTGTATGTCCATGGTTTGCATCTAGATCGCTACCAATGGTAGGTGTCGAGGTAACATTACTGGCATTAGTGCAGTCACGCCCATATACGGCAAATCCATCGAGTAGGATTCCAATCAAGTTGGAGTTATTGTTGGATATGTTGAGTGGTTGGGAATGGTGGTGATAAACACCTGAATTTTGTGGGTGGCCGTTGAATGTATCAAAGGTTTGCGCTTCCGTTGCGAGTGTGTCAGGTGCAGCGGCTGCATTGTTGAAGATTGCAAGTCCATTCACTGTGATTCCAACGGATGCATAACCACTTTGGGTTCCGACTAGAGCTCCAGACTTGGCAGCTGGGGAACTAGGGATAGAATATACCATACATTGCGATGCAATTTGGTTGTTTCCGGCAGATTTTTGTCCACCAGCGAGTGCCACATACATCGGAGAGCTTGATCCAAAATAAAAACTTTTATTATTTGGAATGTTTTGGGATCGGAATACATAATTGGAACCAGAAACAGAACCAACGGAACATTTAAAGTTGTTACGGATCCAAGCAGGTAAGTCTGCCGACATGGAAGAGGTCATTCCGGTGATACAATCTGTATTTGTATCTAAAGTAGCAGTGGAGTTTGAAACCGTAGTTCCCGTATAGGAGTTATTCACACAAATTTTGGAAGCAGCGGCAGCTAACAAAAGTAATGTTTCTTCGTCAGAATTGGATTTGGGTTTGCATTGAGTCAGCGAGAAGGCAAAAACTAGACCGAGGGCAATGGTTCGAATGATTGGATATTCCATAGTCAAAACAAATTAGAATCATTCTGAACTTTGTCAAGAAATTCGTGACTGGGAGTCTTACTTTCAAACTTACGTATAACTCCGAGTCTTTTCTTTTTAATAAATCTTTAAAAGTTCCACTTCAAAAATGAGGGTGGAGTCAGGGGGAATGTTTCCCACTCTTTTGCTTCCATAACCAAGTTCTGGTGGAATGATGAGTTTGCGTTTTCCACCCACTCGCATCCCTTTCACACCTTTGTCCCAACCTTTTACCACTTCCCCAGCGCCTAGGTTGAATTCAAAAGGACGGTTACGATCACGAGAACTATCAAACTTGGTACCATTTGTCAGTTTGCCTACATAATGAACGGTAACATAGGAACCAGAGAAAGCCTCCTCTCCTTTACCCACAACCAGATCAATGATTTGGAAGTCCTTTTCTGCGGACTGGATAGGAAATACAAAAACAAGAAGGGAAAATAAAACAACTTGGATGCAGATCTTCATAACTAGTGAAAGGATTCAAGATTTGGATTCCTTTGCCAATGAAAAAAACTGTCCGAATGGGCATCCCATTTTAGGGTAACCATATGTTTCATGAGTTTATTTTCTATTGCCGGGAGCTTGAATCTTTTCTCTACAGAAACCAGATCCAGGAATTCAAAGAGGGAGACCACGATAGTTATTTTGCAGAGGAAATGCTGCGTTACATCCAAACAGAATCTCTAAAAATTCCACAGTCCGAAAAACAAAAATACCCGGATTTACCTTGGGATAAAATTGATAACCTTTGGCAAAAAGATTTAGCGAGAGCTTACGACTACATCGATTTAAAGATGTTGTATTATATCTGTGCCTACGAAATTCCCAAAATTACAAAAACAATTAAGTTGAATTAAAAAGAAAACCTGCGAATTTTAAGCCGCAGTTTTTCCGTTGTTTTTGATGATTTCTATATTTTCTTCGAATCGAACTTTTTCTGCGTAGGTTCGTTTTCCTGAGAATTCAATTCCTACAAGTAAGTCCCCTGAAGATTCTTTATAAGCCCAGGCAATTTTTCCAAAAAAACGAAATGGAGTTTGTAATTTAAAAACTAGTTCTAACAAAATTCCCTTTTGTTTGGGTAATGTTTCCACCAAACTACTATTAGTAACTCTTAATTTTAAACCAGTCACCGATAAATCCAAAACAGGAAACTTTTCGATTGTGGTCATAAGATTGGCATCTTTGATCCTTTCGATCATCTCGGCGATTTGTGTTTGGTAAAAAACCAAATCTTCGTTTGTGATATTTTTCTCTTTTGTTTGTAAAGAGAAGTATCCAATCGGAATGATTTCATCTAATTCATTTTTATAAAGGATAGGAAGGATGAGTTCTGATTTAATTTTTTTGTCTCTAGCAACCATGGCTAATTTATCAACATGTTCATCGATTTCTTCTTCAAAGTTGATAAATCCTTCTTCATCAGACCGGTAATTATCAGGATTACTTGCATCTTTAATAAAAAGAATTTTTTGAGTCGATTTAACGACATCATACTTTCGTTCCATTCCGGATTTAAAAATATCCATAGTGCCTGCTTCACCAGACCGAGCCATCATTCGTTTGCGATAGTCTTCAAAGTTAACGCGAACTAGGGTAGGGATGTTAAACATATTGGCTTCAATGATCGTTTTGGAACTAACAATATTGGTTACATTGACAAGGCCATCTTCGGAGATCGTAAAACGAGGGTTTAGTCTCTCTTTTTTTGCGATCAGAACCTTATCCACATGCAGTTGGATTTTATGTGGTGCGATTTGTTTGACAAAAGTACAATGCAGTTCTAAATATCTAGCTAAAAGTTTGGAAAGGATAAAGGTTCCACCTGTTTGGATTGGCCAAACCTCGGCCCAATCAACAACTATCTCCTCTCCACCGGGTAATTCTTGTGTCACGGTCATGGATTGGATTTGTCCATTCCAATTCGCTTTCATTTCTTGATTCATGAGATAGTGTAAGATCACATGGTGTTTCTGTTCTTTTCCTGTGATTTGGTCCATTGGTCGCATAGCTAGATTCCGAGTTCTATTTTTATGAGACGGAAATAAATTTCCGTTCCAATGGAGAGTAAAGAGAATACTCGCCTCTTTGGCAAGAAAAACGAAATTTTAAAGTAGAAGCAGGTGTTTTTTTTCTGTTAATTCATAACAGAAACGAATCCATGAAAAATGATTTTGTAAGTGAGAATACTCGGGAAGGTACTGAGATAAAAACGCTTCACAACGTTTCTCTCGCTCTAAATATTTTTTTTCCATCACAAGAGTTAGATCGTTTAAAGTTTTTTCGTATGTGTCAGAATCCATATAACCTTCTTGTAGGGCTTTTTTTAGGAACATACATTTTTCATTCCACTCTAATGGGGAAAGTACTGAGATTCTATCTAACTCTAACCAAAATGCTTTTATTTCTCGTTCGAACTTAGGTACATCTTTTTTAATGTTTTCACATTTGTGAAACAATGTACGCAAGTGACTTGTTGCATAGTTATCAATTTCTGAAATATGTCCCTCCCAAAGAGCATGATAGATTTTGGGAAAAGAAAAGGTGAACATGGGACCAGCGTAGGGAGCAAGTAAATCCAATTGGTAAGCACCTTTTGCATTTAATTGTAAGGAGCCCTTTACTAAAGTTCCTTTTACATCAACCTCCAAAGTTTTGATCCCGAGCATACTATTATTCAATTGCAAATGTAGTGAAATTTATTGTATGATTCTAAAATTTTTTCCAAAAATCTGAGATCTGCCAGGAAAACTCAAATTCATTTGGTGATTCCCCTAAAGAGACAATTCCCAATCCTGAATTGAATAGTTTTTTGCAACCGGAGCCGGTCTAGAAGACTCTGACATTACGATGCAGTCTCATCCATCAGTTGAATCTTTAAATCATCCCAAACTTCCCAAGGCCAAAGGCAGTAAAAGAGCCCTACTTGTCGAAGGGGGAGGAATGAAGGGTGCATTTTCTGGTGGTGTTTTGTTTAGTTGGAACCGCTTTCTTCGACCGAATTACTTTGATTTGGTGGTAGGTGTCTCTTCTGGTGCTTGTTCGGCTGCCTATTATGTTTCTATGCCCAAAGAGGAACCAATTAAAAGTGAGAAAGCACTGGCTGTTTGGTATCGAGACTTGTCGGGAAGTAAACTGATTTCTTTTCTCCATCCTTTCCAGGGAAAAACATTACTCAACCAAGAGTATTTAATCGATTTTATCTTTCGAAAGAAAGTGAGGTTAGAATCTGAGATTTTAGACCGAAAGAATGTCCCTCATTTTGTTGTGGCTGTGAGTAATTTACATACACACTCTATTGAATACATCAAAGCTACTTCTTCCAATGTTTTTGATTTATTAAAAGCGGCAACTTCTTTGCCGATTGCCACTCGCGGTAAGCACTGGTTAGATGGTAAATTGTATTCGGATGCTGCGATTTTGAATCCACTTCCCATCCAAGACATTATCGAAGCTGGATATAAAGAAATTGTGGTGATTATGAACTCACCAATCCGCCATATCTCTGGCCCACTCACAAGGTTTACAAGTTTACTTGCTTTTCCGACAAGAAGAACCATTCGTAGGCTTATGCGTAAACTTCATCATTTTCACTTCAATGCGGCCAGAGAACTTGCTGTCAAACCACCAAAAGGTGTAAAGATCATCACCATTGCGCCTGACAAACCGCTCCCTGTTAAACTCACAACGACCATCCGTGCTAAACTTTATAAAACAGTTCTTCTTGGTACCAAAAAAGGGGAAGAAGCAATACAAAAAATTTTAAAACGGAAATTGAAAAAACAAAAATAGAAACCTAATTGGTTTTTTCAGTTAGGTCGCTCACATAAAAGCCACCGAATGGTTTATTGAATACTTTATTAAAGTCGCCACCTATATACCATTTCCCGTTTCGATAGAAACTTGAGTGTCCTATATTATTTGGATTGGGTTTCCAATCTAACACTTGATAAGTGTTTGCATTGAAGGCCGCCAAAAACTGGCTTGTAGTGTCACCATTGAGTCCTGAAAAAGATCCCCCTACCATTGCAATCCCTTCAGGTGAAACAGTAATGGAAGAAACAGTCGCATTTGCATAAATGGGATTCGGTGTTATATAACTTTGGATTGTAGTGTCGTAAGTGGCCATGTTACTAAAACTGCCTAAACTTCCAATTGTCGTAAAGATTCCGCCAATCAATATTTTTCCAGCAAAGTGACTTTGTGCTGCAACTTCACTATTAGGATAATTGCTGGATGCTGGCAAAGAAGTGACAAATCCGTTTATGGTATCTACTGCGCGATAATTATTCGATCCTGCTACTCCATTCATTGAGGTGAAAATTCCTCCGACATAAACTAAATCGTTCAAAACGAGTAAGCTACTTGCACTGTTACTTCCTAAATCTGGATTCCAATTAGTAAGAGTCAATGAATTAGAATCAATAGCAGCAAGAGCATTTCTTGTTTGTCCACTAACACTAGAGATCCCAAAGCCGCCAAAAAAGATTTGATTCTCATTACTTGTTATGGATCTGATTTCAGGTGATCCTGTTCCTGAGACATTTAAGTTTGTCTGGTTTAATTGGTAGGTAGGTAGATCTAAAATTGCAAATCCAACTCTTGGGATTCCGTTTATATTTTCAAAAGAACCACCTACAAACAGATGATTGTCTTTTATGTGAAATGATGTAATTTGAAAATCAAAGAAAGGTGTGCCTTCTATAGGATTTCCGGTTGCTTCTTCGAATACGACAAAATTATTTCTTTTCATCATATTGGCGGCAGTGAAGTTACTTGCAATTAATAAAGAAGAACCTGATGAGACGATTTCTCCTGATGGGAAATAGACTCCGGAGTTAAAATTAGGATCCCAGATATTCAAACTATTACTTGGTAAATCGAAACTTGCAGCATAATTTCGTTGAATGCCTTTTGCTTCAGTGAATTCGCCAAGAACGTACAACTTGTTCCCAATCACCGTGCCGTATTTTACATTGTTGTTGATACCAAACGAATTTTCTTTAATAGCACCTAACTGGTTATCGACTCCTACCAAATAATTAGCAGGTGTGGCTCCAATAGTAGTGAAATTTCCACATAAATAGATTGTATTTTCATATTGGGTCACTTTGGCGACTTCGCTATTTGGATTTGGTGCCCAAGAAGTTTGTGTTCCATTTAAAAAGAAAGAAATCGCACCTCCAGCGAATGGACCGACAACGTAGAGGACTGGAGTTCCATTCGAGTCTGTTCCGAGGTGAATGTCATTCACTTGTCCAGGTGCCTGGCCGATAAAGGACGTATCTAAAGATCCGGTTATCGGAGAAAGTTTCGCAATCCCTTGTTTGGCTGTTGCTCCAACCATCGAGAAATGGCCACCGATGTAGATAGCAGTGCCATCTGTTGTAATGTCAAAAACACTATTGTTAATGTCACCTGCATAGAATTCTGTATTGAGTTCTCCCGTATATCGGTTGATAGATGCTAAATTTTTTTGTGATCCAGATCCCCAACTAGTAAACATTCCACCAACATACAGTTGATTTCCTAGTATGGAAAGTGAAGTAACAACTCTTGAAGGATCTTCCACTGGATTAAAGTTTGGATCTAATTGGCAACCAGGAAGAATATGTGCGACTTGGTTTCGTTTGATCCCTTGGACATATTGAAAGTCACCGCCGATATAGAAACCGCCAGATCCGTCCGAGACCGTTGTCGAATAGGAAGCAATTACTTTTAAATGTGGACAAAATCGATTTGGGATTACTTTCCCAGTCATTGCATCAACAAGTGCAATGTTACCGGTTGGAATGCCTGTCATCTTGAAAGTTCCACCAGCGATGATATGGCCTTGGTGATAGGTAAGTGCCGCTATTTTAGGGACTGCAGAACTATCATATACTCCCCAAGGTTCAAAAAAGCTAAATGCAGGCAGACAAGAACTAGAACGATCACCTGTCGCATAGCGAATCACAGTTGCTAGTAAATATGATTTGGAACGAACATCACAGGTATTTTCAAGGTCTGCCGGTCTACAGTTAGAAAATGTAGTTAACGAGACTACACAGATCCAGATAATCGAAAAATTTCGGAACATGAGCCAAGGGTTTAGAAATTAATTTCCTTGTCCAGTTTTTTGAATGCAAGAAATTCAGCCAATAAATTCAAAGATTGAAAATTGATTTCAAATTTTCGCGTTGATATTCTGAATCATAAAAACAGAGTACCATGAAACCTTTGTTTATCGGTCATTCATTCAAACTAGTTCGCACAAGCCCACCGTTACTCTTTTTCAGAGCTACAGAAAATTCTCCTCCAAGATAATACTTTCCATTCTTATACATAGAAGCATAAACATTGGAATTGATATAAGGATTCCATGGAGATACCGTATTTGTGTATGCGTTAAAGACTCCAAAATAAGGCCGATCTGTGGCACCATTCAGTCCATCGAACGATCCACCAATAAGAACATTGCCATCTGTATAACCGCCTGTATGGTTGACCATTGTTCCCGCATAAAGCATAGTAGATGGTTCGTAGGATTGTGTCATCGTATTGTAGATAGCGATGGTATTATAACTTGCGGCACCAATGGTGCTGAACTGCCCTCCAAGAAAGATTCTAGATCCTACGATGGATTGCGAATAAACACCTGAGTTTGGATGGTTCGTGGCAGAAGGAACATTGCGTTTTGCTCCGGTATTTTTGTCTACAGCTTGGTAATTCGTAATCGTATTGTCTCCATTCAATGCTGTAAATAAACCACCTATAAAAACAAGATCATTCACGGCTAAAAAACTATCTCCACTGCCAGTTAAATTCGGATTCCAGTTACTCACCGATAGATCACCCAAGTTCAATGCAAAGGCTCCATTCCTGGGAAACGCATTCACGTTTACTAAACTAGTTCCTCCCACATAGACTTGGGATTCGTCACTTGTAATCGTTCGAATTTCTGGAGAACCGGTAAGGATGATATTGGTTGAGCTTGGCTGGTAATTTGGTAAATCCAAAATAGCAAAGGCAATTCGTGATTGCCCCCCCACATTGGTAAACGATCCTCCTGCAAATAACCGATTTCCATTGACATGAAGGGTTTTGATTGGATAATCAAAGTTAGGTGTTCCTTCGATGGGAGCTCCGGTCACTTCATCCAAAACGGCAAAGTTACTCCTTGGAACTACGTTGACTGTAGAACGACTGGAAGTGAAAAGTACAACTCCATTTCCTGCCGACACAATTCCGGAACCTGGGTTACTAATATTAGAATCATAAGCTGGATCAAATGCAGTGACCGATTCGTCGGGTAAAGAAAGTGCTGCTGCGTAGTTTCTGGGAACCGATTTAATTGATGAAAAATCTCCCGTTACATACAAAGTATTTTCTATAATTTGCAGGGTTGCGACGCTATTGCCGGTGGCACTAGCGATGACATTATAATTTGTAGTGATGGCAGTACCGTTGCTATTATTGACAGAGACTAAATTGGAAGCGGATGTTCCACCATTGATGGTGGTAAAATCTCCCCCTAAATAAATGGTATTATTATACTGTTGGATGGAGTTGACTTTGTCATTCGGAGCGGGATTCCAAGTGATCGGAGTTCCGTCCGGATAGAAAGCCATGGCACGAGTGTATGTGGAAACAAAATCGCCAACAGCGTAGAGAATGGAACTTCCATTCGCATAGGTTCCGTAATGTAAGTCGAGACATGTGCCGCTGGAAATCACCGGATTGTTGAAAGAAGAAATATTTGAACCATTAGAGGGAGATATTTTAGCCAATGCTCGTTTTGTTACACCTCCTATATTGGCAAATTCCCCACAAACATAAAGAGAGTCTCCATCCGTTTCTAAATCTGACACTAGGTTGTCTGCACCTGAAGTAAATGAAGTATCCAAGGCACCTGTGTATCGATTGAGACGAACCAGAAATTTTTGCGATGTATCACCACCCCAGTCAGAGAAGATTCCTCCCACATAAAGGGAATCTCCCATAAGTAATAAGGTGTAAATATTTCTGGTGTTGTCTTTTAGAACATTAAAGTTACGATCCAATTGGCAACCCGGAAGGATATGGGCTACGCTAAACCTTTCTACGCCTTGTACGGCATAGAATTCACCACCGATATAAAACCCTCCACTGCCATCAGAAATAGCGATTCCAGTAGTCCCGACAACTTTTAAGTAAGGGCAATAACGATTGGGTACTACTTTTCCGTTTTTTGTTTCTAAATACACAACGTTCCCCGTAGAAGGACCTACGAATTGGAAACTGCCTCCGATGATGATTTGGTCATTGTAACTGGTGATGGCATTGACAGTTGTGGCGACCGACGGTGGAGTCGGCATATACACTCCCCATAAGTCTTGGAAGTCAAACGAAGGGAGGCAAGAAGGGGATCTGTCACCTGTAATGAATCGGATGATGGACGCTTGGAAGTATTCTTTTGTTTTTGCATCACAGGTGTTTGAAAGTTCAGCCGGTTTACAGCCGAAAGCCATACCGAGTGACAATGAATAGACGATTAGTATTTTTCGCATAGGTTTCATAACCCGATATTGTACTAAAGTTTTTGATTTTGTCTACTCGTTTGAAATAAATTTCCTACTGTTCCATAGAAAGTCTAAGGGGTGATGTTTTGGGTTTCCCTAATATTTTTTGGAATTGGTTTTTTCCTCTACTGGATTTGGATGGAGAGTGGAAAAAAAGGACCTGTTCAAGATATACGCAAAAGACAGAAAATCGGTTTGGAAGAAAATACAGTGGTTATGGAATCTCGACCGAAGGAATTTCCAATTCTCTTCTCCGCCGGTTCCTCCAATTTAGAAGAACAATGTGTAGATTTGTTGCGAGAACATTTTAATTCCGCTATTTTATCCCAAATAGGATATATTCAATTGTTTGGTTCTGCAGATGTCTCAGGGAATCTATCAAAAAATCGAAGGTTGGTAAAAGAAAGAGTCCAAATTGTTGAAAGATACTTGGTATCTTTGGGAATCGGAAAAGACAAAATACAAAAAATATTTTTAGAACCAGGTTATGGAAGTAACCCCGAGATGCGGAAGCGATTACGATCCGTTCAAATCCAATACAAATAGGAAACATAGAGATGACGAATGCGAGGGTATTTGGTCTGATGTAGAAAGACGTATGATTAGAACTGAAATTCAAATTCGATTCAATGATATGGACCCTATGCGGAGAGTCAATAACTCTAGTTATTCGACCTATTTAGAATTAGCCAGGTTAGACTTTTGTAATCGGTATCTATCTGTTGTCGAACTCGAGGACATTCCCTTTGTCCTTGCCCGCGTGGAGATGGATCTAAAGGCTTCCGTTTTACCTGGAGCTTCCATATATGTATCCACTTGGGTATCTGCCATTGGTACAACCTCTTGGGAGTTCTCTTATGAAATCCGTGACGGAAAAACAGAGACTCTTTATGTGTCCGCAAAAACGGTTCAGGTTTATTTTGACTACCGAGCGAAAACCAAAAAACCCATCCCTCCCGAATTTTTAAAATCTTTGGAAAAAGAAAGTCTATAATTTAAGACAAAAAAATTGTTTTTTTAAAACAACTCTCTCGAATCAAAATGTTTCCATTCCCAATGGTAAGCTGATTTGTCTCCGTATTGGATGCATTCTTCGAGCCAATTGGATTCGGTCTCTGGATGTAAAATGGAATAGGTTTCGGAAACAGAACGAATGAGTTCACCGTATTCCGGAAGAATTTCGGGAAGGAGTGGATCCGTGTTTCTATCGAGAAGTCTTACCACTGATTGTAAAAGAGCAAAATAAATTCCCTTTCGTAAAAGATCTGGAATTCCTTTGGGGACTGCGACGAGAGCCTCGATTTGTGGAAAAAGCGAGATGAGTTTTGGGACATGGACATACAAATGGCTTGGCAACTTACCTTGTATTTCCGTAAGATAAACTTCATTTCCCATTTCACCCATGATAAATCCAATCTATCAGATTCGTTCCCAAATTAAAACCATTTGTGAAGTGGAAGGATTTTCTTTAGTGGGATTTACGGAAGCAAAGATCCCCAATTCCGATTTAGAACATTTGGAGGAATGGATTCAAGGGAATCAGTTTGGTTCCATGTCTTGGTTTGCCAAAGACCATGCTGTCGGAATTAGAAATCGTTTTGAAAATTTAGGCCTCATTCCCAAGTCAGTGATCTGCCTTGGATTTATTTATCGATCTAGTCAAGGAGAAGAACTTCTTTCCGGGATGAAATCCAAAGTTTCTCGTTATGCGTTAGGTTCCGATTATCATATCATTTTAAAAGAAAAAGGAAATCGGATTCTTAAAACACTGAGAACTGAGTTCCCAAATTATAAATTTCGTCAGTCCGTGGACAGTTTGCCTGTGGCAGAAAAAATTCTCACAAGGGAATCTGGAATTGTTTGGCAGGGGAAAAATACAAACCTGATTCATCCTAAACTGGGATCTTATTTTTTTCTTTCTACCATCCTGACGGATTTAGAGTTAGGGGGACCTGAGCCAGAGGAAATCGTCACAGACCATTGTGGAAGTTGCCGTAGATGTATCGATATTTGTCCTACAGGTGCTCTCGAAGAATACAAAATGGACGCAAGGAAATGTATCTCTTACTTAACCATTGAAGACCAAGAAGAAACAGAAGCGACGGAATCTTTTTTGGAATGGGATCGTAAGGGTTGGGTGTATGGATGTGACCTTTGCCAAGAAGTCTGCCCTTGGAATGCCAATGTGGCCAAACGAAATGAAGTTGAAACCACGGAACCAAATTTTTTACCAAGAGATTTTTGGACGGATCCAAATTTTATTTCTAAAAAATCTCTCACCAAACAAGAGTTTGCAATGTATTTTAAAGATTCTCCAATTGAAAGAATAGGATTTGAAATTTGGAATCGAAATTTAAAAGAAAAGGATGATGAAGAATAGAATTTATTTTTCTGATTTTACTAACGAATCTAGCTCGCATTTCTCAATTGTAGCCGTGTTCTTGGTTTCAATTGATACTAAAGAAATTTAGTCGATAGAATTTCAGTGGTTAGTTTAGGATCTTTTGCGGAACAAATGGCACTCACAACCGCAAGGGAATCGGCACCTGCTTCGATTACTTCTTTTGCATTGGATTCTTTAATTCCCCCAATGGCAACAATGGGGAGAGTGGTTTTTTCTCTTAACCATTGAACGCCGGTTAGCCCCCAGGCAGGTTTGGTATTTGTTTTCGTTTCTGTATCAAACACAGGTGATACAGCAAGATAATCTAAAGGAGGATTTGGATCGATTTTCATAAGAGAATGAAAGTCTTCTTTAGTTTCTAAAGATAGTCCAATGATGGCATCATTGCCTAAAATCCGGCGAGCCTCCCTCCAAGGAAGATCTGATTGTCCTAGATGGACTCCGTCTGCACCGGCCGCCAAACATATATCTAGGCGGTCATTGATGAGTAGAGGAATCTGAAAGGGTGTTAAAACTTCTTTTAATTGTTTTGCTAGTTCAAAAAATTCGCGGCTGTCTGTTTCTTTTTCTCTCAGTTGGACAAGGGAAACACCACCGAGCGCAGCTTGGCGCACTACCTCTGCCAAACTATGCCAGTGGCAAAGGGGTCTATCTGTTACTAAATAAACCCCGCGAATTTTATTCCCCATTTAGCTTTTGTTTGATGATGTCTGGGCCGATTTCGTAAAGGGCATCAATAAAGGCCACTTGGAAACTTCCCGGAGAGTTTGTTTTTGCTTTGGCCATCTCTCCTGTTATTCCCATGATTGCCATGGCCGAAGTGGCAGCCCGGAACTGGTTCGACTGTACAGCGGCAAAGGCACCACAAATGGCTGACGCGGTACATCCAAGCCCAGTGACCTTTGTCATGAGTGGGTCTCCGTTACGCACTTGGGCTTTTTCTGTTCCACTTACAATATAATCTGTGGCACCAGAAATCACAACCACTCCACCAGTGACTTTGGAAAGAGACTTTCCTGAATCCACAGCCGACTCAGATGAATCTGTCGAATCCACTCCTTTCGTTTTTCCTGAAGAGTTAAGAGTCGAAAGAATTTCAGATGCATTCCCTCTGATAATGCTGGGACTGCCAGCACCTAAGATACGACGAATTGCCATATTACGCAAGTTACTTGCTCCTGCACCAACGGGATCGAGTACCAAAGGTTTACCAATGGAAACAGCTCTTGCCGCTGCTTTCTCCATACTTTGGATCCAAGGTTCTGATAAAGTGCCAATGTTGATGACGGTTGCCGAACAGATTGTAACCATCTCTTCGACTTCTTCGATGGCATGAGCCATAATGGGAGAAGCACCAATCGCAAGGAGAGCGTTGGCAGTGTTGTTCATGACTACATAGTTTGTGATATTATGAATGAGAGGGGATTTAGAACGTAAAACTTCTAAATCTTCGATTGTATTTTGAATGATTGATTGCGACATACGGAGGTTTCCTAGTGAAACCTAGGCAATCTTCGTGATGGCGTCTTCTACTTTTTTGATTAAATCCGATTCGGACCAAGGTTTGTTCAAAAAACTATGTAAGTCCACTTCTCCTTTCAATTGATTGAGTGAAAGCTCATCAATATGCCCGGAAATAATTATTTTTTTAATTTGTGGATACGTTTTGTGGACATCACGAAGGAACTCATCACCTCTTTGATTGGGCATAAGCCAATCAGAAATGATGATGAGAATATCGATTCCTTCTTCTGCCAATTCTTCAATGATAGACCATGCCTCTTCTGTATTTTGAGCCGTTTCGTAACGATATTCGTTCCCAAAATGTTTTTTCAGCTGAGACTTTAGGCTCATCAGAATGATTTGTTCGTCATCAACGAAGAGAATGGCTTTGTTCATGGGAACTATTTTCCGTCGTGTGGGCACTCTAGCAGTTTGTCATGACCAGGGCAGGATCTTTTTTCTTTCCCAGGACAAACGGCAAAACTTGCTGATGTGATGACCAAAAGACTGAATAGAGTGATTGCAGTTTTCATAAAAGCCTCTTCTTTCATTAGACGATGATTTGATGCGAAATCAAGAACGATTTCTTCAAACTTTTGTTAGAATTTCATACCCTTTGTCTGTGACAAGAACAGTATGTTCAAATTGGGCAGAGAGTTTTCCATCTTTAGTCCGAACGGTCCATTTATCGGATTTGTCGAAATTGACTTCCCAGGTTCCTAAATTCACCATCGGTTCGACGGTAAAAATCATTCCTGCTTCGATTTTGGCTAGTTTTCGTGGAGATCGAAAATGAGGAACCTGTGGTTCTTCGTGGAAATTGCGACCCACGCCGTGACCCATTAGGTCACGAACAATTCCATATCCCAGTGGGGTGAGGAAATCATCGATAGCATTTCCGATGTCGTCGATCCGGTTTCCTGGTTTCACTTGTTCGATTCCGACCCACATCGCTTTTTCTGTGTCAGCCACAAGTTTTTCGGCTTCGGGAGTTGATTTTCCCCCAACGATAAAGGTTTTGGAAGTGTCCCCGATATATCCGTCCACAATGGGAGATACGTCCAGGTTGATGATGTCTCCGTTAGCCAGGACATCTTCTTTTTTGGGAATTCCATGGCAAACCACGTGGTTGATGGAAGAACAAATGGACTTGGGAAATCCTTTGTATCCAAGGGGAGCAGATCTATGTCCGTTTTTTTTGGTATAGGCTTCGGCTAGATCGTTCAGTTCAAGGGTGGTGATCCCAGCTTTGACAAAGGGCTCTAGATACACGAGGAGTTCGGCGGCAAATTTTCCCGCCTTCCTCATCGTTTCAATTTCTGATTTGTTTTTAATGTAAATCACGGATTAGAAATCAGTGGATCGAACCGTCGTTCTTTTATTGGCAGAGGTTCTTTCTAAAGCTTTGTCGATGAGACGGTAGATTTCTTCGTTGATTCCATCAATGGCATCGCCAGAAGTCATAAATCCCTTACTTTTGATGTATGCTTTCACTTTAGAAGTGACAATTAGGGATTCCTTCGACGTTGTTTCTGTTTGTTCTTCAGACATGGATACCTCGGTTATTTCTTTCTAACTCCGAGGATGCTATCTACGAGGGATTTTTCAATATTTAATTTTTCACTAATTGCCTCAGAAGACCACTGGTAATTGTCGTGGAGGCTCTGGATTGTGGCTCTTTTTCTCTCGACAAGGGGATTTCCCGAAACTTTTCGGTCGGATTTTCCCGCTGGGACTGGATTTTGCATCGCCCCTTGGACAATGTCCAGGAATTCGGAGAGTTTTTCGAAGGTTTCGTCCGCCTCGCCGAGCAGGGACTCCAAATCGTCCTTGGTTTCCCGTGAGGATTCTTTGAGGTCTTCCAATCTTTTTTGGAGGGTGAGGATTTGGCGGTGACGATCAGAAAGGTCGCCTAGCAACTCTTCAATTTTGTCAAATTTTCGTTCCACAGAATCAATTTGGGCTTCTCTTTCCACAAGGAAGGAAGTGCGGTTTTCTGCTTGGCGGATGGTTTCCGTGAGTTCTTTTTCACGGGCTTCCACCACTTCGATTTCGCGATCGAGGATGTCTAGGCGAGCTTGAAGTTCGCGAGCATTGTGTTTTTGGCCTTCTAAGTTTTCTACCAAATGGAAAACGGAATCTTGTGATTCTTGCAAAGAGGAAAGAAACGATTCTATTTTTGACTGTTCTGCTGTGAGTTTAGCCACTCGGGTTTCGATAGAGGTAACTTCTATTAGGCTTTGTTCAAAACCTTCCATCGTTTCCGAAACATGGACTAGGTTGGATGCAAGGATTTGCACTTGTTTGTCCACATCTTCCGTTTGGAACTGCGCTTCTTTCAAAGTTTCTAGTTCGTTTGCGATTTCTTTTCTGAGTTCGGCAAATTCCGAAATGGCAGATTGGTAAAGATCAAGATCAGGGCGACCTTTCTCGAGAGCCCGGAGTGCTTCTGAGATTTCTTCTACGGCACGGTTTGATTCATCTGCAATCTGTTTTGCGGATATAAATAAATCAGAGTGTTCTTTTACAGTTTCTAGTTCGCTAGAAAGTGTTAAGATATCTTCTTTTAAAGTTTCCATTTCCGATTGGAAACTGGAAAGTGTTTCTTCTTTGGTATCGTTTAGATCCTCTAAACCATTTTTAATTTCATGTTTTAGGTCTTGAAAACGGTTCAAACTATCTTTTAAGAAGTCTTGGCTTTCTTTTGCAATTTCTTTGAAAGACTTCTCGTAATCTTTTTGGTAAGTTTCGATTTGTTTTTTAGACTCGTCTTTGGAACGTTTGATACTTTCTTCTAAGTTTCGACGAACTGTATTTAGGTGGTTGGATATTTTATCTTCCATTTGACCTAGTTGGACATTGCCTTTATCAAGAAGTTTTGTTAATTGGTGAGAGATTTTAGAATCAATGGTTTCATTGAGTCTGTCCATTTTCTCTTCTTGTAAGTTAAAGAAAGATTCACCTGATTCTTCTAAGTGTTTGAGAATTCGTTCGACTTCACTGCGAGCGAGTTTCGCTTCTTCTTCTAATCGAGAAATACTTTCTTTTGTTTTGGATTCTGCAGCCATTTCCAAACTAGATTTTGCTTTTTGGAATTGGTTTTGGAATTCACCAAGTAGGTCAGCACCTTCTACATGGATTTCTTTGAGTCGATCTTGAAGCCTTTCGATGCTTCCGGTTTGGTCGTCTCGCATTTTCGCGAGTTCATCTTCCCATTTGCTGACAAACTGTTCGAGATTCGCATTGGCGATTCGTATTTTTTCCGTTACAATTTCTTCGGATTCTTTGGCTTTGTCTTCTGCTGTTTCTAAGATTTCATGAGCCGATTCCCGTAGAGCAGACTTTAATTCTTCTACATAATCATCCACATCTTTGGTTTGTGCTGTGATGGATTCGCTTAAGTCTTTGATTTGGGACTGAACTGTTTCTAAGTCCGATTCCATTTCATTTTTTTGAAGTTTGAAATCAGAGTTCATTCTTTCTTCGAGTTCTTTTCTTAACTCAAATAGAGAGGTTTTGATCACAGATTCTTGGTTGGAACGAACCGTATCCAACTCACGATCGAAATCTTTTAATTCTTGGAGAGCACTCTTTTTAAGAGATGTAGCTTCTTCTTTTAACTCCTCTGAAATACGGTGGAATTCTTCAGAGAAGGCTTCGATTTCGCGAATGAGTTCTTGTTTGCGAATGTCTGCTTGGCGAAGGAGTTTATTTTCCGCTTCCAAATATTTTTCTTGGAACTGGATGATGGTTTGGTTGATTCCATCTGCTTGCCTTCTGGTTTCGTTGATGATGTCGTCACGTTTGGAAAGGGTTTCCAGAGATAAATCTTCGATCTCTCTTTTAATGGAGTCTGTTTCTTGACTAAGACCCTTCATAAAAGAATCTTTTGTATGAGTGACTTGGTCAAAGATAGAATCAAAACGTTCTTGGATTTTTTTCTCGAGAAGATTTACTTTCTCTTCTAACTTGCCAGAGGCCCGTTGGTATTTTTCTTCTAACCTTTCATCAAACTTATCAACTTTGTCGGAGAGTAGGGAGGAAGTATCTTCAAATTTTGTTAGGCGAACATCCAAATCCCCTTGTGCATTTTTCATAGAGTCAAGCAGGAGATCCATCTCTTTACGAGCATGGTCCAAACGACCCGCAGTTTCTCCCACCATCACATCAGCATGAGACAAAAGTTTTTCACGAGCGGTCTCTGCAATTTTAGAAAGTGAGTTATCTAAAAATTCCGACTTAGTTTCCAGCAGACTTTCGAGTTCTACCATCTTGTGTGCAACTGATTGTAAAATCTCGTCACTTCTATGATTTAATTTATTTTGAAACGTATCCAACATAGAGATGGATTCGTTATGAAGGGATTCCATATCTTCCGAAACTTCACGTAACTCTCGTTTGTGGGTATTGATTTGAGAGAGTCCTTCTTCCATATATTGTTTTTCACGACGGACTTGGTTACTCAAATCTTGGATTTGTTCCATTTCCCCGGAAAGAGAAGAGAGGTAGTCTTTGCTGGCACGGATTTTTTCGAATAGATCGCGGGATTCGGAACTTAAAGATTGGATGTCTTCCGCTACTTTACGGGATTGTTTGACAAGGATGTCGAGGTCAATGCCAGCATCTTTCACCAATTGGATCTTTTGGAGAGCGACACCATGGATTTCGTCGGTCAATTTAGACGCATAACGTTTGAGTTGGGAGAGTTTGGTGTTGGATTTGTCCAGACGACGTAACCCGATGGTCACCGCCACACTGGCCAAAAAAGGCAATAAAAAGACTTCTAATCCCATTTTCTCAAAGATCCAATAATAGTATTATGTCGCATGAAGATGGTTGAAGGAAATCAGGCTCGGATTTTTTCCGCAAGCCTTTTTTAATTCAGGGAGAATTCACGGATTTGGAGCCAAAATCGGGTGAAAATCTTCGATTCTTCTGCCTCTAAATTCGCCAATCGATCCTTTGCCTCTGGGTCCAGGCGGAACATTTCCGAACTCATATCAGAAAGGTGACCTTCTTCTTCTAAAATCAGGTTGGTTAGGCGGATGGGAGAACCCGTTTTTTCCAAAATCTCGTCATACGCTGCATAGACGACCATGGCCCGTTTTTCGATGACGGTGGTGGTGTACAAATAAGCAAGGTAGGTGAATTGTTTTTTGTCTGGGAAAACTTTGCGGAGGCTTCGGCGTACCAATGTATCCAGTTTTGCGAAATAAATTTTTGCCGCTATCCCTCGGACAAGGGCTGAATTTTGGTATCCCGATTGGAAGCTGGGTTTGATGGTGCGGGCTGCCTTTTTGAAGAAGAGGGCGTGTCTTGCTTCTTCGGTTGCATGTTTTAAAATCATCTCCGAAGTTTCTTCGCTCGATTGGGTGAGGAGAATCTTTCTGGAACCAAGATGTTCTAAAAGAGAGAGAGTATTCAGCCAGAGAGCATGGTTAGTTTCATTGGCAACGATGTCGGAGAGAACTTTAGGAATGGAATCATTCGAAAGGACAGTAGCAGAACCCATAAATCCAAAATGTGAGAGTCTGTTCTTTGGGCTAGCCTTTCTTTAAGGGAATGGTGAGTTGTGCGATGGTTTCTCCGTCCTCATGATAGATTCTAAATTGGTCTGTGGGAAGGCCTTCTCCCTTGAGAAGGATGACACAAAGTGCAATCCCAATCCCTTCCCCTTCGGAATTGTCTCCGCGTTCGATATAGTATTCCATGATGTCGTTGTAGTTTTGTGCGTGAAGGAGAGAGTTCCTAATTTTTTGCATCTCTCCTCTAACGAGAGTGGTGTTGTTTCTGACATCAAACTTGATTTGGGTTTCGTTATGTTCTATTTTCAGGTGAACATATAAATTTTTTTCTTTTGCCATAGATTCGAATGTATTCCCGCGTCCCGAAAGGATTAGGCTTTTATACATCCTGACACCTAACTCATAGTCGGCGGGAGAGTTGATGTCTAGTTGGTTTTCTTGAAAAAAAAGTCTTTTGAAATTGGCTTTAAAACCGTTGAGGATTAAGTCTTTTACAATCGTAAAAAGAATGGCAGATAAGTCAGGGATTCCGTATTTTTCTGTCAGGGCATCTAAAACTTTCACTAAGTTTTCATCGAGGATCTTAGAAGCTCCATAGGCTGACATTTCTATGGGTGTTTGCCCATCTATCAGGTTTTTTACTTGTGTCGGACTGAATTGTTCCATCAAAAAATATATTGGCTCGGAAACAGAGGATTTGATTTGGATTTTTCTTCCACAAGCATGGTTTCTAACTCTTTTCTTAGACGTTCTGTTACGATATCTAGCGTTTTCTTTTTTTCTTCTTTATAGGAACTAAAGTATTCGTTGATCGTAAATGGTGTTCCGAACCTAACAACTGCTTTGTGTGGCCTGGGTTTGAATTCACCAAAAAGTTCGTTTTCATATCGGTATAAAAATTCGTACAATCTTTCGGCACTTGGTAGTTCTTTGATGTAGGCAGTTTGAATGGTGATAAAATCGTATGCCTTAGTGGCTGCCGTTTTTGCCCAGGTGGCCATTTCTAAACTTGGTAGTTCACCGTTCGGGTCGGGCATTCCCACAGAAACCATTTCAAGAACACTTAAGATCCTTCTTAGTTTTTCGATGGCATTCGTATCGGCATCCCACTTCGGAATGTTTGCTTTCCTTGCAATATTGTCGAGCATGGCATGGCGCATCCTACCCAATCGATAATCGAAGTCATCGGCTCTATTTTCTTCGACAGGGACCCCGTATTCCTTTTCCTCTCTTTCAATCATTCGTTTTCCAACAGAGAGAAATCTATGAACGATATCTTTTCCTGTTTTAGAGATCCCTAACTTTTGTTCCATTTTGGTGATAGTTTGGTCGATATCTTTTTGCATAGAGTCAATGGAACCGGTCATTCTGTACTTAACAAAGGTAGGTAAAATCCAAACCTTGGCTTCTGGATCTTTTTTTAATGCATCTTCTAAGCCCCAGAATCCGAGTTGGGCCACACCTGATTGGAAAGGAAGTAGGGTATCATTCATTCCACTTGTTGGTTCACCTTCAGGAAATAAGGCTAGTTTGCCGTGAGGGGATGCGATGATTTCTCTAGAAGCTCTCAGGGACTCGCGGTCAGGTGCACCAGCTAATACAGAGTAGGCGCCTATGGATTGAATGAAGTCCCCAACAAATCCAAACCCCCATTCGAAAACCTCTCTTGCGGCCATATAATGAAACCTAGAACCCATGAGATTTGCGGCATGGTAGGCGACACCCGGTTCTTGGGTGGTCGGATGATTGGAAATATAAAGAAGTCGTTCTTTTTGAAATGATTTTAAAGTTTTTTGGTCAGGTACTGAAATCTCGATGGATTCGAGATTATGGGCCATTTTGTTGAGAACGGGAAGAGTCAGATCCGTAAACCATAGAGCAGGGAGATTGAGCTTTGCAGGGATAAAGGATTTGATTGACATAGGACGAATGCTAACAACTTAATCAAAGGAAGCAAGTACGAATTCACATGGCACTTATAGAAGAACTCAACCAACAAGGCAATTTTCTTTTCCGATGGCGCTCCTACATTCCAGGAGTCATTTTGTTTCTTTCCTTACTCTATCTACCCTTTGTCCCTTACTTCCAAGGTAATTACCAGTCCAATCTGTATTGGCTTTCTGGTGCATTTCTTGTCAGTTTTGCGGGATTGTTTGTTAGATGTTTTACGATTGGATACACTCCTAAAAATACTTCTGGTAGAAACACAAAACAACAAGTTGCCGATGTGGTGAACCAATCTGGTATTTACTCATTAGTTAGGCACCCTCTTTATGTAGGGAATTTTCTGATGTATCTTGGGCCAGTATTTATCCTTCGTGATTTTGCTTTTGCTTTAGTATACATTATGTTTTTTTATTTGTATTACGAACGCATTATATTTGCAGAAGAATACTTCCTTCGTGGTAAATTTGCAGAAGGGTATCTGAAATGGGCGGACAAAACTCCTGCTTTTATCCCTAGACTTTCTGGATATAAAAAACCTAATTTAAGTTTTTCCTTTCGTAATATTTGGAAACGAGAATACCCAAGTTTATTTGGGATCATTGTTGTTTTTACTGTTTTTGATTTGATCCAAGTTTATTACCAAGAACCTGCACTACGAGCTCTGGACATTACTGGAATTTGGAAACCTTTCCATACTTGGTTTTTTGGATTTGGACTCATCTTTTATGTTGTGACACGAATCATAGTAAAGACCACCAAACTTCTAGAAGTCGAAGGTAGGTAATTTTTTCATGAGTCGGTTGTCCAATGGCTGGAAAGTTCCAGAGTCTCTTTTAGATAAAAAAGAACTTATGGAATCTTACCAAAAAACGGTAGAGAGTATGGAGGCAGAAAATCCCCTAACGATCTTCCGCGAACATATGGACAACGGACTTTTGTTTAAAGCTGGTTTACAAGATGCGATGAACCAACTGACAACATTTGCCAATTTATATATGAGCATCATTGAACTAAAAAACGAAATCGAAAAACAATCCAAGGACAATGTTACTTGAGTCCTTGTTTGTCGGAGAAACTTTCTCTGGTAAATTTCCAAACGAATCCTATCCTTTTTTAAATACTATCAAACAATACATAAACGAAGAGTTCTCCGAAGGAGATCCTGTAATCATTAGTTCCCAAATTCCTTATTTGGCTTTGGCAGAACGGATGAAACGAATTCGAACACGAATTTATCAAAACTTATCTTTAAAAAACTATCTTTTCCCTTTGTTTGAATCTTGGGGAATGGCACCAACCGATGTTTATGTGGATTTATTTCGTTTGCGTTGTGTCCCTGATGGATTTCATAAAAATGAAGGTTCTCTATCCGTTCTTTACATTCATCGAGATTCCTGGTATGCCAATCCAGAAAACCAAATTAATATTTGGATTCCTATCACTACAGTCAGGCCAGGCGCGGGATTTATTTTGTATCCTTCCTATTTTGACCTTCCCATATCGAATGATTCGCACTTGTTTGATTATTCTCATTGGATGGAAACAGGTGGGTTTCAAGAGACAACACACTCTCGTTTGGCAGAAAAAATATTCCCCAAACCTGACTTTTCACCAAACGATCCAAAGCGGTTTTCTGTTTCCGGTGGATTTGGCGATTATTTTTTGTTTTCTTCCCATCATTTGCACGGAACAGAAGAAAATAACCAAGGGTTCTCTCGGTTTAGTTTAGAAATTCGTTTTGTTTTAGGGGAAACAATTCGAAACCATAGAGGTCCGAAAAATACTGACAACGGTTCTACGGGGACTACTTTGTATGATATGCCACAGATCATTACTGGAGAAAAACTTCCAGATGAGGTCATTCAAAGTTACGTAATCTCCTCAGCTCTTTCGTAAAAGACTCTGGGTTCATAGGAAGGTTCTGAATTTGTTTTACAATCTTTATGGCTTGTTTTTCCCTTTCCCTATAATCACCCCGAATCCAATAAAAGTCACGATTCGCTTCTTTCATTGCTTGTAAAAAACGTGTTCGCATCGATTCTCTTTCTTCCCCTAAATCCCTAAGTTGGTCTTGTATCCATGGGATATCAATGTCTAAAAAAAGAGAACTTTCATATTTTAAACCTAATGCACGTTCTGTGAGCCAAGGAATCTCGGACTCGTAATATCTTTCTAAATAAACTTTGGTGGTGAGAAGGTCAGTATCTAAGAATAAAATTCCATTGGAGGTTTTGGCAGCTTCCACTTCTGATAAAAGATGGCCTCTTGCAATTGGTAAAAAATCAGATTCATCCATGGGATTTTCTTTTGATTCCAAATATTCACGAGCAAACTCTGGAATCCAATTGGTTTGAAAATGTTTGGCAAGGATCTGGGTCAAACTGGTTTTCCCTACGGACTCACTTCCAGTCAGAACAATCCGTTTTACGAAATAGGGCCTGATGAGTTCAGGGATCCATTGCCAATGTTTTAAGGGTGTTTCTCTGATTTGGCTGGCAGAGATAGGGATGGAATTTCTTTCCAAGTCAATGAGTGTATGTGTACACCCAAGTACTTTCGAAAGTGGGTCGCCATATTCTTCGGACGTAAAAAGATAATCCACTTTCCTTTTCGTGTGACTTTCAATCGTTCGTCGCCAAACCTTCCAAAAATCAGGATCTTCTTCTGGGTATTGGGGGTTCTCGTCTTGGACCCAGATGAGGTGGATTTTGGGATCGGGAAAAAGATTTTGCATCCACTCAAATCGTAATTCTCCAGGGATCTTTTCTCTTTGTAAGGAACAAACAAGGACTGTGAGTTCATCACATTTTTTTTTTGCTTCTGTGATGAGATGGATATGGCCTTTATGCGGTGGATAAAATTTTCCTAGAACTAAACCATGAGTCATTGTGATTTTTCCTTTGATTCCGCATAAGAGTTGATGAAGGCTGGTTGTTTTTTCCCATCTAACGGAAAGTTGGTGTCAATTTGAACCTGGGATCCGAACCCAAGTAGTGATTCTAGTTCCAATTGTAATTGAATTTGTAATGTATTCCCTTGTGCAGTTGATTCTGTTCCTTCTTCTTGTTTTGTAAGTTTAGAGAATTCATGGGAAGCAGAAACTCGACAAATAAAATCCTTATTGGTAAATTGTTCCATTTGGAATTGGTAGATATGAGGATTCCTTCTGAGAATTCTTGCAACATCAACGGGATTTACCGTTTCTCCATAAGGTTTTGTGAAATATACAGGTTTTCTACCAGATAACAATCGCAGGCGAGGAAAGTTGTCACCACAATGACAAGGACCATAACGAAGTTCTCCTCTATCTCCCGTTTTGTAACGAAGTAAAGGTAGGTAAGGATTTCGTCCTCCTGTTATTACAATTTCTCCCACATTGCCACTAGGTTCTACTTCTCCCGTTTTGTCAGAAATGATTTCTACATATAAATCATGGGGAAGGATGTGCATCCAATCGGGATTTTTGGGACATGCATAAGCAATGGGACCTGTTTCATTTAAAGAATAGGAATTGATGACTGGGCACTCGAAATGTTGTTCTAGTTTCTTTCGTAAACTATCTGTTAGTTCAAGTGCTGTGGAATGAATGGCTTCGGGTTTGTAATTTAGTCCCATTTTCATGGCAGCTTCTAAAGCGTAAGGATCTCCTGTTAGGATTTGTGGGGAAGATTCCTTAATAAAATTTTCTAAATCAGAACTATCTTTCCATGAGTTTTGGTGAAGATTGATTTTTGCAAATTTAGCACCTCCCGCCAAACTATGAGTTGTTGCATATACGATTGTATTTTCTTGGTAACAAAGCTGAATGGCAAAGGTGGACTCAGGTTTGTGTTTGGGTATGACACCATATCTTCCTACAGTCCATTCAATGAGGGGTACATAACAACCAATTGCTTTGGGATGGTTGGGAGCGAGTATGGGTTGGCCTGTAGTTCCCGATGTGGGATTGATGACCATTCGATTCAGATCTACCATAACGGGAATGATTTCTGTCATCTTGGTTTGGAGGTCTTCTCTGGTGGTAAAGGGAATGGATTCAAAATCATCTTCTGGTGATAATCCATTCAATTGGTTTTTAAAAAATAGAGAAAGGTATTGGTTTTTTCTGATAAATCGAATAGCGGCCTTACGATCAAACTCCATTTGATTTGTTTTGGCCTGACAAAAAGCCAGGTGAAATTCTTTTACAAAATCAAAATCTTCTTTTTCGATTCTATCTCCGATGCTAACATTCCAAATTGGAGCAAATCGTGATTTTACCAAACGATCTAACTCCAGCTTCCAACTCTCTAACATTAAAGGAGAGTTTTTTGTTTGTTTGGGATCATTCACGGTTGTATTTAGAGGCGGCTTCTTCCTCTTCTTTTTGTTTCATTTGTCTGAGAATTTCTTTTGCTCGTTCTTGTGCTTTTTTTGTTTGTTCTAAAATTCGAAGTCGCTCTCTAGAATCAATGGAGCGATATCTGTCTTCAAAATAAACCTTGGTTTCGTTTGCTGGTACTAGGTCGATTGACTGGAATAAACTTCGGATTAGTTCTTCGGCTCTTTCTGCATCTTTCGTCCATTCTGTATATGGATTTACTAATCCGCATAATTCAGGGACAACTTCAAATAGATATTTTTCTAACTTTTTAAAATCATATTCTGGAATTTTTGAATCTAGATCAAACAGTACGTAGGCGAGAATGGCATGAGTGCCTTTGACATTTATGTCTGTGATTTTATTTAAGGATTGATGAAAGACCGGAGAAAGGATTCCTTTATTTTTTGTCAGTAAGGCATCAAACCACAGGGCATCCAAAGAAACTGTAGCCAGATCCACAGATAAAATGGGGAAATTAAGAATTTGTTTGATGTAGTATCTGATTTCTAACATAATTTTTTTGAACAAATTTTTTACTGAACTGAATCAGGTCTTCCCAGTTTTGGATCGGATAAATTTCCCAACCTGATTCCCCCATCTCTGTGACGATTTTATTTCCCTTAGGATTATAAAGTTGCAAAACCATAGAACCACCACCTTCCGCAGTTTCTAAGGCATTTTTTACAATGGACCTTGGATCTTTTGGATATCTTTGAGTAAACATAGTATCAATTCCATCATCCGAAATCATCAAGATATGCCTTTTTCGTTTCGGTTTTTCTTTGTAACCATCTTCTAACAAATCCAAAGGGAAACAGGTTCCTCCTCCAAAGTATCCAGTGAGAACTTTTAAAATTTCTTTTTCATCCCTAATAAACCCACTTGTGGTTTTATATTCTTTTTTTCCAGACCACAATGTGACTCGGACGTGGCTACCAGTTCGCAATGCCGATAAAGAAATGATGGCACCAGCAAGTGTTAAATAAGACAAACTCGTTTGTGGGTTAGGCATCGATCCTGAACAGTCAACAAACAAGTCTAAGTCGATTGGGTTAATTTCAACTTCTTGTGATTCTGTTTCTCCATAAACATCTTCTACGGTTGTGTATCCTGGCACTACAATTGGACTGCGAATTGCTGATTCCATCCAATTGATTTTTTCTAAAGGGGATCCTGGATCCCATAAATCATTTCCTTCTAAAATTTTTTCTTTAGCTCCTGGGGTTCGTAATTCAGGAAAAGGAACTAGATAAGGTAATGCTTTGTCTTTATAGTATCTGTACACTATGTCCGAAATATCTGCTTCTATCCCCATTGCGTTACAAATAGAAGAAAAGTCTGTCGGACTTAGTTCCCTTTTTTTTATAGATCCAAGTTCAGAAGAAAATATCTCAGATTCGACTTCGATATCTGTGATTCCAGATGGGGGTGCCATCCCTTTACCAGCGTCTAACGTGTCTAAAATGGAAGAAATTTTCCCAAGAATTTGAATTGTCTCTCCATCCGATTTAAAAAAATAAGGAAAACATATACTTGCAAAATCGAACATACCTTTTTCCCAGTCATTGGGAAAGTTTCGTATCATTCGACAGACAAGGCTAGCATCGGATTGAATTAAATCTTCTACCTTTCCATCCGTTAAAGTTTCAGAAGGAAGTGCCCATAGTAGTTCGTAAGTTCTCATGTAGAAGTTCCAGAACCTGTCCTCATTTTTGCCAATTCTTTGGTATACTTCTTCCATTCGTAAATGATTATAACGTTTTAGATGATCGTTGATATAAAGATCTTCATAAATATTAACAATTGTAGATGTCAAATGGCCAAGTTTTGGAAGTGCTAAACCGGCAAGGTAAATGAGTTTGGCTTGGTCGTTTAAGTCTCCTGGGCAATATACATGGTGTCCAATTTCGTGGCCTAAAATTTCCAGAGGATAGTTTTCTAGTTTGTATTTTTGAATTTGTTCTACAGAGAGAAGAACCCTATGGTCTAACAAACGAATGGCAGCAAAAGATCCCGATAGGCCTTCTGTTTTTTCTTCTGATTTCGAAAACAAAAATTTAGCTGGCGTTAGTTTTACATAATCGCTCCAAAGTTTGAGTGCATCCTCCCACTTAAGTTCCCAGTCTTTTACGAAGTCCATGGTTATGATCCCAAATAAAACAAATAAATGTGATACGAATTTTGAAGGGTAAGTAAAATAAAAGTTTCAGATTCCACTACGGAAAGAATTCCTTTCAGCTCTAGTTTTTTACTGACAATGAGTTTCCAAAATGAGGAATGAATGGAAGTGTTTGGTTTTTCCGAAAGAGTAGATTCTCTTCTGGAAATTAAGTTGGTTCCAAACTGATCTAAATATAAAGAGAAAGTAGAAAGTCCTGAGGATACAATTACCGAATTAAAGTTTGTTTCTTTTCCCAAATGTAATATGGGAAGGTTTTGAAATAGTCCACCAAACAAAGTGTATCCGGGAATCACCCGAAAATGCACTGGATCTGTTTCTTTCGGAGGATTTATTCGTTTTGGGAATGCGTATGCTAATGTATCTTCTGTAATTCCTATCAAAGTTTGGATTTCGTTTTTTACCTTTTGAGGAAGAGATCGAAATTGTTTTTCAGCCTCAATTCTATACTCTGGTTTGCCACTAGCCCAGAAAAAGATAGTTAACAGAGCTTTCCATTCTTCTGTCGAGGAGATGGATTTTGACAAGGATTGGATTCTTTTTATAAAAAGTTCTTTCTTTGTTTCTTCAATTTTAACAAGAACATTGGACAAATAAGATAAATTCTCATTTAGATTTTCTCCCGTAATGATACTAAGCCCACTGATTGTTTCCAAAAATAGTTGGGGAACCGGTGGACTTTGTTTGAAAAAATTTTTAGAGATGAGGGTGAGTAGAATTTGGAAGAGAGAAAGAATTTGTTCCTCGGGACTGACTCCTTCTTTCTGAGAGAGCAAGGCATTAAAAAAAGGAACTAGGTTTTCAGATAATGATTCTTCAGAAAAATTCGAATTTGTTTTTTTTTCTGTGAGTACAAGATGATTACAAAGATCTCGATTTTTTAAAAGGATATCTTTCCAAGTATTTTGACTCATACATTTGATTCCGCCCATTTTAGGTAATTAGTATACCTTTGGTGCAGATATTTGAGTTTTAATAGATCATCAAACATATGGCCGTATAACTTTCGTTGTTTTGCCATAGATTCAATTTCTTTTTCAATCTCAACTAGTCTTTGTTTGGTTTCTTTTACAGAAAGTCCTTCTAAACCTTCTTCGAATTTAATGGAAAGATTGGCAATTGTATCATTTTTATCCAATCCAAGTCTTTCGTATTCGCTTAAGGATAAACTAAATAGTTTTCGAATCCAACTCACTCGGTCACTGCGATAAACCTTGTGATCTGCATCTTCAAAAAAAGGAGAATCCGAATTTTGAACTAATTTATCATGTAGAACAAACGGTAATACATGACTTAAATCATCGAGGGTGACTTCATTTAGCCCTCGAAAATAGGCGAGTGCCTTTGCATAATTGATACATGTAAAAATGGCCCGGACACTCAGCCCGTTTTTTGTTTGTGAACCTAAGTCTTTGGTTTTGTCTTTCCCCGTTTCAGAGGAACTTAAAACTCCGAAATCAACTGTACTCAGTTTGGCGGTATCTTTGGTTTTGTATTCTAATTGTTCCCCTGCGTATTCCATAAATTCAAATTGAGAAGTAAAAAATTCCATCCTACGACGAAGTTTGGGTGGAAAACTAATACTTCGAATTTCTGTGCTAATGGTATCAATTTCTTCTTTAGAAAAAATAATTTCTTTGGGGACGAGTGTTTCTGGTTTATATCCTTCTTCTACTCTTTGGATCAAATCTTTGATAAAACGTGTGTTAAAGTGAGGTGCTTTGACAACGATATCAATTCGGTCACGAAGAGCTTCAATCACTTGATAGGTTCCACCACCGGCGTCATCGTTGGCAGTGAGATACCATGCCGCCTCAGGACATTCGTAGATTTGGTCATAAATTTCCGCATAATTATCACCCATAATGGTGAGAAGGGCAGATTGAGTCCTTGTCGGAATCCGATTGTATTCGTCGATGATTTTGACTTGCATCCCGAGCCATTTTCGCCAAGCGATTTTGATTTCATCCATTGACTTGGCTTGCATCATATCGCTAGGAAGTGGATTTCCTAATAAATCGGTAATTGTCATTTGTGGTTGGCCATGTTGGATGGCTCGTTTAATTTCTTTGATAGGGTATCCGGCAATCACTCCCATAAGGATGGCGGATGCTGTTTTTCCACGCCCTGGTCCACCAACTAACAAACATTTACCTCTTGCAATGAGAGAAAGAAGAGGGAGTAAAACAAAACTAGAATAACTTTGTGCTGTGGGCAGAGTGATTACAGATTTTGAATCTCCAATTGTGAATTTTAAAGGAGGGGTCTCGTTGTATTCGATATCATAAAATGGGTTGATGATGGCAAAATTAGTGATCCAAAAATATGCCTTCCGTAATTTTTCATCGAGTCCCATCGATTGGTTTTTGCCTTCGCTTATTGGAAGAGGGCCTTCTTCTAAAAGAGACCTGATATCGAACTTACGATCTGTTTTAGCTTGGTTTGGTATGGTTGGGGATTCGGAGATTTTTCCTGGAGGGTTTGTCATGGGACTTCCTCAAGTTCCACTTCGGAAATACATCCTTCCGTTTTTATTAATTTGAATTCTGGTGTGAGGATATGGATATTTTTTGGATAGTTCGTTTCTTTTTGGAATTTAGGAAGTTTGGAAAGAGGAATCGAAACTTTAGTTTTGTTTTTTTCTTCAAACCGATAAACAAGCGCTAACTCATCTTTGGGCATTCTTAGTTCTTTATCTACGTTAATACTTTCACGTAATAAAAATCGCATTTCAAAGGCAGGTAAGGATTCACCAGGGCAGGCAAAAACATTTAAGTTTTTGAATTCTCTTGGGAAAAAAAGATTTCCATTCCAAAAATGTGACAATTTCATCTCTAAGAAAAAATCAAAATCTTCTTTTCCGTTTTGTTTCTTTCTCCAAACCGTTTTTGTATCTTTGTCTAAAAGAAGGTGGATGCCACCAGAACTGGTGCTGTCTTCAATGCGGAATGGTGGGTTTTCTTTGTATTGATGAATACTTTTTTTTGTTCCTGAAAATAGGTAATAATTCCCGATGAGAACAAGGAAAACGGCAGTAGCGATGGGAAGGAGAATAGCAGATCTCATATGAAAGAAAAAAATACGCACTGTAAAAAAATGGGCTACTTCTTTTTTTACGATCTCTTACGAAAGGAGATCCAATGAAAATCGGAATTTTAGGTGGCACTGGCCTTATCGGTAAATCATTCATTGCGCTTGCGACCCAGAAAGGGCATCGTTTCCGGGTTTTTTCTAGAAAAACTTCCCTACCCCCAGAACTATCTTCCTACCCAGAGTTGGAATTTGTCTCTTGTATTCTTCCGCAAGCTGCTGATTTGGAAGGTTTAGATGCAATCATCAACTTGGTTGGTGAGCCAATAGCTGGCGTTAGGTGGACAGAAGAACGAAAAACTCTGATCGAAACTTCCCGTATCGATTTTACGAGAGGTCTTGTGGCTCGTGTTGTGGATTTAAAATCTCCGCCGAAAGTTTTTGTCAATGCGAGTGCTGTTGGTTATTATGGAATGTCGGAAGAACCTCATCCTCCTTATTCCGAGAAAAAAGAACCAGGTGATGACTTCCTTGCCAAACTTTGTGTGGAATGGGAGAACCAAACTCTTCCTTTAAAAACAAAAGGAATCCGTTCTTTAGTATTTAGAACTGGAATCATTCTATCTTCAAAAGGAGGAGCTTTGGAAAAAATGCTTCCTCCTTTTTTATTCGGAGTGGGTGGTTCGATTGCCACAGGCAAACAAGGGATGAGTTGGATACATATATTGGATTTTATTTCTGCAATGTTACACTTAATGCAGTTAGAATCGGAGGCAGGAGCTTATAATTTAGTATCTCCGCATCCAGTCAGTAACGAAGAGTTTTCACGTATTTTAGCAAAAACACTCCATCGCCCCAACTTTTTTAAGGTTCCTTCCTTCGCCATACAGGCGCTCTATGGTGAAGGATCGGTTGTCATCACAAAAGGACAGTATGTAATTCCCGAAAGATTACTCTCTAGCGGTTATGAGTTTCAGTTTCAAAATTTAGAAAAGGCACTCTTAAATCTTTTAGAAAAGTAGTGATTTCTTCTTTTCAAAAGACAAGAAGGGTGAGAGACTGGAGTCATCCTTATCTTGGAGTAAAAAATGAACTCAAAAAAAGTTTTAGTATCTCTCTTCGCACTCTCCTTCGCTGTTGTGATGGTTGCTTGTGGCGATTCCAAACCAAAAGAAGAAACACCTGCTGCTGTTGAATCTAGTGCTGCTGCGGATCCAGATCTTGCTAAAGGAGAAGAACTCTACCTACAAAACTGTTCTTCTTGCCACGGTGAAAAAGGTGCTGGTGACGGTGCTGCTGCTGCTGCTCTCAACCCAAAACCTAGAAACTACAAATCTCCTGCTTCCGAATGGAAAAACGGAAATACTGCTGCTGGTGTGACTAAAACATTGAAAGAAGGGATCAAAGGATCTCCAATGGTTGCTTACGGACACTTAGGTGACGATAACATCCGCATCCTTGCAAAATACGTAGAACATCTTTCTAAAAATTAATCATCTTCTTTTTCGGTTCCACCTACGGGTCGGAACCGAACACTTGCCTTATGAGCCAAATCATTAAAAAAGCTGATCGCCCCACCTGTGATTGTGGGACCACTCGTGACGATGAAAATGCACGCAAAGTAGTTAAGTATTCAACCTGGGGAATGATCGCCATGGGACTTGTCGGAATATCAGCTACACCGACTGATGTGTACTTTGTTTGTCGAAAGTGCAAACAGCCCTTTGGTCGATTGACAAAGGAAGAAAGAAAAACGAAATCCTAATTTTGGTTGACCCGCGTTCTCTGTGGATTTCCCTGGAAGCTAATGATGGAAGAGTTTAAGATTCGGTTGGGATTTGAGAATGGGGGAAACCTCCCTGTGATTCACATTTCTGGCGAGATCACGTCCGAAGCCGAGGAAGAGATTGTTGAATCTTACGAATCCATCCCTTCTGACAAACGAACTCGTGTCATTTTAAACTTTTCAGAAACTTCCTATATCAATTCTGCAGGAATTGCTACTCTCATCAGTCTCATTACAAAATCTTCTGAGAACCAAGGGAAAATTGAGTTCGCTGGACTCAATACCCACTTTCGTAAAGTGATGGATATTGTCGGTCTCACTGACTTTGTTCTCATTCACGATTCTCTTAATTCTGCACTCACCCAAGTCTAAATTATTCTAGATTCCTAACTTCCCTTCCGTAAGATAGGAGGGAGAGAGGTCTTTTCATGAGTGAAGTGGAATTCCACATCAAGGGCAAAACATATAAATTACCGGTCATTGTTGGTACCGATGGAAAAGAAGGAATCGACCTAACCGATTTTTACAGAAAAACAGGTCTCGTCACCGTAGATCCTGGTTTATTCAACACGGCTCTTGGTTTATCGAAAGTTTCTAGACGTGATCCCGAAAAAGGTGAGTTAACTTATCGTGGTTATGATCTGAAAGAACTTGCTTACCAATCCACTTTTGTAGAAACTTCATTTTTATTAATTTATGGCAATCTTCCCACCAAGCAAGAGTTAACTGACTTCTCTGGTCGACTCTCAAAACACTCCATGATTCATGAAGATATGTTAAACCTATTTGATGGTTTTCCTGGTGTGGCAAATCCACTTGCTGTTTTATCAGTGATGGTAACCTCTCTTTCTAGTTATTATTTAGAAGAGTATGAAGAAAAACTAGACATGGGTGTGGATTTAATTGCAAGATTACTCGCAAAAATTCGCACCATTGCAGCTTTCACATACAAACACGCTGTAGGTCATCCGTTTGTTTATCCATTAGATAAAAATCCGTATTGCACTAACTTCCTTTATATGATGCATAAAATGCCTGCGAACGATTATACTGTTCCCGATGAATTTGATCGCATTTTGAACCAGATGTGGATACTCCATGCAGATCACGAACAAAACGTATCTAACACTGCGGTGCAAGTCGTCGGATCCACCCAAGCCAATTTATTTGCCTCTATCTCTGCAGGGATTATGGCACAATGGGGAGCTCGTGAAGGGGGAAGACCCACAGCAGCCATTGGACTCATTGAAGACATCATCAAAACAAAAACACCTGTTAAAGATTACTTTGAAAGGTTCAAACGTGGTGGTCTAACGATCCGTAATAATGGTTTCGGACAAAAGGCTTACGATGTGGTAAGCCCACGAGCACAAGTCGCTCGGGAAATCATTCATGAATTTTACAAAGGCAGAAAATTAACAGCTGTGGAAGATGTTGCCCTCCAAATTGATGAAGTGGTTTGGAACGACTCCTATTTTATGGAAAATCTCCTTTACCCCAATTTAGAATACTACTCAGGACTAGTATTTCACACATTGGGAATCCCTAAGAATATGTTCTCTGTCATGCAAGTGATTGGTCGACTTCCTGGTTGGCTGGCTCACTGGAGAGAACAAAGAATGAAGGGAGATTTCTCAAAAGTTCGTCCAAAACAAATATATGTGGGCGAAAACCAAAGAAAATACATCCCTGTTCAGAACCGCCTATAGGACTGTTAAACTCTCTTTTCTAATGAATTTCCGTTGGGTCGGGATGGTGGTTTGGTGTTTGGTGTTTGTTTCGTGTATGGCGAAAGAAACACCTCCAAAGGTGGAAAAGGGGTTTCTGCAGGCCGAGTCGTATTTAAAAGACCAGACAAAAACCATCGAACTTGTGGGAGATTGGGAATACTATCCCGGTCTTTTGATTTCTCCAACAGAAATGGAGTCTTTAGAAAAGACGAGAGAGCCGCATTTTTTTAAAGTTCCAGGGATCTGGACAGATTCCTTTTGGGATCGAGGGTTTTTGGCTGGGGATGGGTATGCTACCTTCAGTCTCAAAATCCAACATGGCCAGAAGGGAATTCCACTTTCGTTAAAGATTCCTGAAATGGAAACCGCCTACAACTTGTTTGTTGATGGAGTTAAGGTATCTTCAAACGGATCTGTGACCACCTCTTATCAAACAGGAAAACCAGAATATCGTCCAAGAATCATTGATTTCTTTCCCAAAGAAGACCAAACATCCATTGTACTACAGATCTCTAATTATCATCATAGAAAGGGCGGACCTGCCCAAATAGTAATATTTGGAAAAACTTCAGAGATTCATCACCAATATGAATCTGCTATTCTGCGGGATATGTTACTTGTTGGTAGCATTTTGTTTATGGGGATTTATCATCTGTTTTTATATTGGAATAGAAAAAAAGATCCGTTTACTTTTTGGTTTGCCTTAACTTGTCTTCTGATTGCCTTAAGGGTATTCATCACTGGTAATAAATATCTGATTCAATTGTTCCCAGATTTACCGTGGGAAATTCATTTAAAACTTAGTTATCTTAGTTTCTTTTTAATCACTCCAATCTTTTCTAAATATATTTATCTTCTTTTTAAACCATATTTTTCTCGTAGAGTTTATGAGTTTGTTAAATATTTAGGATTTGCCTTTTGTTTTATCGTTTTAGTAACGAGATCATCGTTTTACACCTATTTGATGATCCCTTTTCAGGCTTTTACACTTGCAGGTGCAATTTATACATTTCTTGTGATCATTAGAGCCATTCGGGATTCTTTACCGGGTTCTATTTTGTTTTTCATTAGTTTTACAATTTTCATCGCTAGTTTTATTAACGATATACTAGTCAATAATTTGATAATTTATGGCCCACTCACCATTCATTTTGGAATATTTACTATGTTTTTTGTGCAATCTGTTTATATTGCTAGAAACTTTTCCAAAGGTTTTGTTGAGGCCGAAAACTTTGCTGTTGCCCTCTCTGACAAAAATCAAGTTTTACAAAAAGTTCAAAATCAGCTAACAGATTTAAACGAACGGTTGGAAACTAGGGTCAAAGATAAAACAGAAGAACTCCAAGGGAAATTGGATCAAATTGGAAAGGATATGAGGCTTGCAAAGTCTATCATCCAAAGTGTGACTAAAATTCCAGATTTAGAACCCTATCTTAAGGTAGATATTTTATACAAACCGATTGCAGAAGTCGGTGGAGATATATTTTTCATAAAACGAATTCAGGATTTTTATTACCGATTCTTTTTAGGTGATGCGACAGGACATGGCCTTCAAGCAGCCCTTTACTCCATGATGATCCAATCAGAGTTTGAACGTGTTTCTGCTGTTGCCATGCGTCCAAACGATTTGTTGTTTTATATGAACCAACATTTTTACGATAAAAATGCAGATCTTCAAATTTATTTTCCTGCAATGGTAATGGACTTTGATTTTCACCAAAAAATTCTTCGTTATGCGGGAGGTGGTGTTCAAAATCAAATTCATATAAAAAAAGATGGGTCAACTTCCTTGTTTGAAAATACAGGCCCCATCATTGGGATTTTAGAACACTACCGGTATGGAGTTTTTGAATCAAAAGTAGAATCTGGAGATCGAATCTTTTTGTTTACCGATGGAATATTTGAAGAATTAAACGAATCTGATGGGGTACAAGCTTGGGGAGCTTTACTCGAAGTCATTCAGAATACGACAAATTTGCCGTTTGCAGAGGTCGTTCCTTCCATCAAAACTATGTTATTCGAAAGAATGAACAAGTCTCAATGGAAAGATGACTCAACTTTGATTTTTATTGAAATTACCTAGTAGGTGTAATCAAATTTTTTTATCTGTGGTTTAGAGAAGAATATATCACAAAGTTTTGGTTTTGATATATCCTCCCTTAAAAATGTCTTTTTACCAATCTCCTGATGAGCCACCACCACCAGAATCTCCACCGCCTCCCGACCAACTGTCGCTGGAGCTGGATGACCATGAATCGCTTCCGCTAGACCAACCTCCATCATAATAACCGCCACTTCCGCCACCACCTTTTCCTAGGCCAAAAAACTTTTTCAAAAATATGACCAAAAAGAAAAGGGCAATTGCAATGATGAGACCAAAAGTCCCTCCAAAGATAAAGGCTAACAGAATATAGAGGAAAAGGATTCCAATGATTGTAACTACTAAACCACCAAAACCAGGTACAAATAGAGAAAGAAATGTTGTGATTCCACCAATAAGCCCTGATACCATTTCATCCGATTCGGAATTTGTTGTATCAACATCATCTTCAGAAGGTGTATATTCCCCTCGAATGGCAGCCATAATGGCATTCACTCCTGCGGTGACACCTCCATCCATATCACCTGATTTAAAACTAGGTCTTAATTGCTCACGAATGATATGTTTGGCTTGAATGTCCGTTAAGGCACCTTCGAGACCTCGACCCACTTCAATTCGCATCTTTCTCTCGTTAGGTGCTATAATTAAAAGAATTCCGTTATTTTTGGATTTTTGTCCCAACTTCCATTCATCAAAAATTTGGATGGCAACATCTTCTATGGTTTCATCGTGTAAACTTGGTGTTGTATAAACTGCAATTTGATTGGAAGTTTCTGTTTCGAATTGTTTGAGATTAGATTCTAATTGGTTTACGGTTGCTTCTGATAAAATTCCAGCGTGGTCCATCACTCTTCTTTCCAATTTGGGAACAGGAAACGAATGGATTGTAACGAAAGTTGGAAATAAAACAAATAACCAAACAGTTTTTAGGTTAAAAATTGATTTTAAATTGATAGTTTTTCTTTGATTCATTACATCAATTTCCCACCGTCACGGATTTCGTTGGAGATTTCATTTTTGTCATCTTTTTCTCTTTGGATATTGTATTTCTTTAGTAAATCTCCACAGAATAGAATACTAGAAACAATCCCTTCTTTTTTTTTGCCCGATTTCATTCCTTCGATGATCAAACGGACTGCTTCACTCCATTCTGATTTAGGTACTACCCTTGCAATTTCTTTGTCAGGTAAAACTCTAACAAAATGTTCATAGAACGAGATATAAATCAAAATTCCAGTTCTACTTTTAGTTCTAAAAACTTCTTCATCTAAAAAAGCTTCCTTGGCTCTTAAGTCGACAAAGTATTGTTTGGCGTTTCTTGATACCAAGCTGATTCTGATTTTTGGAAAAACCGTAGCAATGGTTAATCCAATCACGGCACCTATCCAAACAGATAAAATAGCGAAGAAGGACTCTCCTCCCCAAACGATTCCGTACAAAGTCTGAATGGTGTAAAAGGCGGATCCAAAAACTCCACCTAAAAGAAAGGCAGCAAACCAAACCCATTCTTTGTAATGGTGAGAAGATTCTGCAAAATAGGGAACAATTTCGGCAGAGGTTTTTGATTCTGCTTCCCCAACCGCTGTTTTGATTTCATCCAAATCGGATTTAGAGAAATAACGTGCAAGTATGCTCATGGGCAGAAGGAAAACAGAAATTTTAATTCAAATCAATCAAAAAACCTAGATTTTAGAATCAATGACGATGGCTACACTTACTAAAAATAAGTGAAAGATGCTAAAAAAGAAAAATCGTTTCGCAAGTATTTTGTCCTGAGAACGTTTTAGAAGATAAGCAAAAATCAAAATCAAAATGGTGAGAAAAACAGCAGAACTTAAAAATATAAATCCCATTCTATCATCCACAAAGTAAAATCCAATCACAGAAAGGGAATAAGCCGTGGCATAAAGAAAAATTTGATTCACTGTCTTTTGGATTCCAGATACCACTGGCATCATAGGAATTCCGGCAAACTCATAATCATCTTTTAAAAAGATCGCAAGGGCCCAGAAGTGAGCTGGAGTCCAAAGAAAAATCATAAGAAACATAACCCATGCTTGGACGGGAAGTGCATTGGCCATTGCTGCATATCCGATGAGTGGTCCTATACATCCTGAGATCCCACCAATCACAATGTTTTGTTCTGTTCTTGGTTTCAGCCAAATTGTATATAAAAACACATACAAAAGTAAGGCCGATAATGCACAAAGAGCAGTGAGAAGATTAATAAAATAAGTTAAAATTCCAAATGCTAAAATCGAAACTACCACTCCCAAACAAAGCGCAAAGTTCGGTGAAATTTCACCCGAAGGGATTGGTCTTTGTTTTGTCCGATACATCACAGCATCTCTTTCTCTTTCGATATATTGGTTGAGAATGAAAGAGGCGGAACTCATTAGGTAAGTTCCAAAAAGTGTAATTAGGATTTCAGCGAGAGTAGGGTAGCCTGTAGTTCCTAAATACATTCCTGGGAGAACAGTGGCAAGAACAAGTACAGTGACCCTAGGTTTTGTGAGTTGGTTCCATAACCGGAACATTATAAAACCTCTTTTTCCTCAGACCGGAACTGATAAAAAGCCGCAATAAAACAAAACATAAACACGAGTACGCCGTTTAGCGTATGTAAGCCGGTTATTAGTTTTGGTAGTTGGTATAAAACATTCATTGCACCAAGTAAAATTTGGAATGAGATGAGATAAGCAGCAACTTTTAGAGATTTTTTAACATGATTGTTTTTTAAATAGAGGATTCCGTAGGCAGATAAAGAAAGTACGGAGAAGGCAGCCAAGTATCCAAACAATCTATGTTCCATTTGGAAACGAATGGTTCCTTTCATTTCGGGAAACCACTCTCCGTAACAAGTTGGGAAGTCGGGACAAGCAAGGCCTGCATAATGAGAACTCACCTTTCCTCCGAGAAATAGTTGGTACAAAACGACAACGAGAACAAAAACGAAAAAATATTTTCCTGGTTTGTTCCACTGAAATTGGGAAGAAGGATTTTCAGAGATAAGCAACCGAACCGTAAGACAGGCAGATAATAACAAAACTGCATTAAGTAAGTGCAGATTAACGGTTGTTGGGTGAAGGAGTTTTGTGACCGTAAGTCCACCAAGAATCACTTGTGAAATCAGGAAAATCAACGATAGAGTTGCAGGAATTCCTAATCGAGAACGAGTCTCTTTGTTTTGTAAAATCCAAACAAAACCAATTCCCACTAAGATGCCCAAAACACCGGAGTAATATCTATGTCCCACTTCCATAAAAATTTGGAACGTAAATTCCGGTACAAATTTTCCATGACATAGGGGCCAGTCTGGGCATGCGAGTCCAGAGTCTGTTGCTCTTACGAGTGGTCCGTAGAGGAGATTGATGAGAATCATTGCGGAGAGAATGGTGTAAAAACGTTTGAGTGTCATACGTCTATCTATTTTCCTCCAGGTTTTGTGATCTGAGTTTGGGGAAAATAAAATTAATCTTGCATCTTTTAAAAATTGTTGGATAAAAAGAGCAGTTTTTCGTATAGACTATATCAGGTAAAATTATGCAAAACACAGACCTTTACAATAAGGGTGGTTATTGGACTTTCCTTATCACACTCGCACTCAACATTCTTTTCTTCGCTTACATTTCCTTTGTTCACCCGGGTACTCCGGAAAACCCAGGAATGGAATCTAAGAGCGTTCAGTCCAAATAGGGTAACAACCAAACCTTCGTGAAAACCAGATTTTTTCTTTTGTTTTGTTTGCTTTTGGGAATTCAGGTCTATGCGTATGATCCCCATTCCAATCTCACTCGGGAGAATAAACTCCCCAAAGAACTAGAAAATATCGGATTTTCCGATGTCACAGGGAAAGCTCTGAACCTTGATATCCCCTTTCGAGATGAATTAGGAAAGACAGTTCGTTTTTCTGATTTTCTTTCCAAAGGAAAGCCCATCCTCCTTTCTCCCGTATACTTCAAATGCCCAACGCTTTGTAACTTCCACTTAAATGGTGTGTTCCAGGGACTGAAGGCACTCGATTGGAATTTAGGCAAGGAATACCAATACATTGCGGTATCCATTGACCCAAAGGAAGACGAGTCCATTGCCTTTCCCAAAAAAGGTGCTTATTTGAAAGATTATGGCCGGGAAGGTGCGGAATCGGGCCTCCATCTCCTCACCGGTACACAGGAATCCATTGATGCTTTGACAAAACAATTGGACTTTCGGTACGCATGGGACAAGGAAGCGAAACAATACATCCACGCCAGTGGGGTTTATGTTTTGACTCCGGAAGGGAAGGTCTCAAGGATTTTTCAAGGGATCCAATTGGAACCAAGAGATTTGAAATTTGCCTTTCTTGAGGCATCTTCAGGTAAGATTGGGAGTTTTGTAGACAAGTTTGCTTTATTTTGCTTTCAATTTGATCCGAGAAAAAATAAATATACGATATACGCATACAGGATGATGCAATTCGGGGGGGCGGTCACCTTACTCCTTCTCGGTGCGTTTTTATACATAAACTGGCGAAAAATAACAAATAACAACCGTCAAGGAGTTACATAGATGTCTTGGAGCAGTCTCATTCCAGCGACCTCGTTCATGCCTATCCAGGCAACTGAAATCGCAAAAGAAGTCGATCTTCTCTATGCGTTTCTGATCATAGCAAGCCTTGTTTCGTTTGTCATCTTGATTGGTGGAATGACATGGTTCCTCATTAAGTTCAAACGTACAAGTTTAGACCAGAAATCCGCATACATTACTCACAATAATTTTGCAGAATTTCTTTGGTCGTTCATCCCTCTCATCATCATGATGGGAATTTTCTATTGGGGTATGGTCATTTTTGAAAAACTTAGAACCCCACCAGAAGACATTGCGGCGGAAATCCACGTCACTGCTGAGCAGTGGGCTTGGACTTATCGTTACGCAAACGGAAAAGAGTTTTATAGTTCTGCAAATGATCCTTTGATTGTTCCTGCAGGAAAAGCAACAAAACTCATCCTCACTTCTAAAGATGTCATTCATAGTTTCTATGTGCCGGCTTTCCGAACCAAACAAGATGCGGTTCCAGGAAAACTCACTCAGCTTTGGTTTGAACCAAAACAAGCAGGGGAATACATCGTTTTCTGTACGGAATATTGTGGAACCAAACACTCTGGTATGATGATTAAAATCAAAGCCATTCCTTCTGAGGAATATGCAGCTTGGTATCATGCTGAGAAAAAAGGTGCCGACAGTCCTGCCGATCTTGGGAAAACTCTTTTTGCTCAAAAAGCTTGTGCTTCTTGTCACTCCATCGACGGATCTAGAATTGTTGGTCCTACGATGAAAGGGCTTTTTGGTTCCGGAAGAAAGTTCGCAGATGGAAGCCAAGCTAAGGCAGATGAAAACTACCTTCGTGAGTCTATCCTAGTTTCTTCGGCAAAGATCGTAGAAGGATATCCGCCAGCAATGCCGGTTTTCCAAGGTTCTTTGTCTGACGAAGAAGTTGCCAACCTAATTGAATATATCAAATCCATTAAATAAGGAAGAGAGATGAGTTCAGCACATACAAAAACCGAACATGGTCACACCGACCATAATTATCTGAACCACGGATCTGGAATCTGGTCTTGGATGACCACTCTAGACCACAAACGCATTGGTCTTATGTACTTTGCAACAGTTGCTACCCTTTTCTTAATTGGTGGTTTCTTTGCCTTAGGAATTCGTTTGCACTTAGCTAAATTTGGTGCCGAGCCACTTTTAGATCCAGACACTTATAACAAGTTTATGACCTTCCATGGTGCCATTATGGTATTTATGGTGATCATTCCTGGGATTCCTGCTTTCCTTGGAAACTTTGTCCTTCCCATCCAATTGGGAGCAAAAGACGTTGCTTTCCCAAGGCTAAACCTTGCATCTTACTATGTTTTCATTGCAGGAGCACTGATTGCTGCTTCTTCGATGGTTTTCAACCAAGTAGATACAGGTTGGACATTCTACACTCCATACTCAACTTCAAAGACTTCTAACGGAGTGATTCTTTTGGTTTTGGGTGCGTTTACTATGGGTTTTTCTTCCATCCTTACTGGATTAAACTTCATCGTTACCACTCATAAACTCAGAGCTCCTGGAATGACAATGGACAGGATCCCACTAATGATTTGGGCTCTTTATTCCACTTCCATCATTCAGATCCTTGCAACACCGATCCTTGCGATCACTCTTCTCCTCATTGGTGCAGAGAAAACTCTTGGTGTGGGAATCTTCGATCCAGACTTAGGTGGGGATCCAGTTCTTTTCCAACACTTCTTCTGGTTCTACTCTCACCCTGCGGTTTACATCATGATCTTACCTGCGATGGGTGTGATTTCTGAACTCATCACTGCGTTTTCCAAAAAAACAATTTTTGGTTACCGTGCGATTGCATACTCTTCGGTTGCGATTGCTGCAGTATCCTTCCTTGTTTGGGGACACCATATGTTTGTTTCCGGTCAGTCAACACTTGCTGGAATTCTTTTCTCCCTCATCACTATGTTTGTTGGGGTTCCGACTGCGATTAAACTCTTCAACTGGATTTCCACAATGTATCGTGGAACGGTTACCTTCGATGCGCCAATGCTCTTCGCTCTTGGTTTCATGTTCCTCTTTACAATCGGTGGTTTGACTGGGGTATTTCTTGCCTCCACTGGTATGGACGTTCACTTCCATGACACTTACTTCGTAGTGGCTCACTTCCACTATGTGATGGTGGGTGGAACATTGATGGCGCTTATGGGTGGTATTTTCTACTGGTTCCCTAAAATGTTTGGAAAAATGACTTCCGACCTTGGTGGAAGAATTTCTTGGGTTTTGATCTTTACAGGATTTAACGTAACTTTCTTCCCACAATTCGTACTAGGTGCGATGGGAATGCCAAGACGTTATTTTGATTACCTTCCTGAATACACAAACCTCAACCAAATCTCTACCATTGGGTCTTGGCTCATTGGACTTGGATTCTTAGTAGGTCTTATCACAATCATTCATGGAATTTTAAAAGGGGAAAAAGCTTCTGACAATCCTTGGGGTGCAAAAACACTCGAATGGCAAACGTCTTCTCCTCCTCCACACGAAAACTTTACAACTACTCCAACAGTAACTGCAGGGCCATATGACTTCCGTTAGTTCTTCAGGTGAATTTCACCACCAACATCATTTTAAGAGTGCAGAACATCAGTATGCCTCATCCAAACAAGGAATTTGGTTATTCCTTTGCACAGAGATCCTTATGTTCGGTGGCCTATTCGTAGGTTACCTCATTTACCATTCTCTATACCCAACTGTTTTTAAAAATGGTTCGGAAACTCTTGATTGGAAAATGGGAGCGGTTAACACTATTGTCCTTCTTGTCAGTTCTTTCACCATGGCGGCTGCCATCAATTATGTGCAACGTGGTTTGCATAAGATTGCTGCCATTATGCTTGTGATCACAATTGCTTGTGCTGGTGCCTTCATGGTCATCAAATACTTTGAATACAGCCACAAGTTTCATGTAGGAACAGTTCCAGGTAAGTTTTCTCTTGTGGATCCTTCTTGTGGTGCTGGTGGAAAAAGAGCGGATTGTGAATCTAAGATTTCTGCTCTCTTAAAAAACCCGGCCGAACTTGAGAAAAACCATGTAAGTGCAGAAGAAGTATCCCGCCTTAAAGCAGTGATCTCTCAACCAAAATGGGAAATGTTCTACGGCTTTTATTTTGTTATGACTGGTCTTCACGGAGTTCACGTGGTTGCTGGTGCTTTACTTATCTTCTGGGTTTTCATCAAAACTCTCAATAGAAAAGTTGGTCCTGAATACTACACTCCTGTAGAAGGTGTGGGTCTTTTCTGGCACGTAGTGGACTTGGTATGGATTTACCTCTTCCCACTTCTTTATTTGGTAGGATAAAAGGTATTATAGAATGGAATACGTAATCAATTACGGACTTTACTTCATCGCTCTGGTTGCAGTTTTCACTCCAATTCTTGGGTTTGGAATCTTTGCTCCAGGGATTGCTAAAGCAACTATTTTAGGATTTATCGTAAACTGGTTTGGTCAGTTTTTCCAAACAGACCGTTATGCAAAATTTACAGAAGAAAACAAAGACAACAAATTGTTGAAGTTTGTTTTGGGTGACGAAGATCACAAAGAAGACCATGCTTCTGCTTCTATGTGGGTAGAAGATGGAGAAGAGGAAGAAGAACATCACGAACACCATGTGATCGCTATCAAAACTTATGTTTATGTTCTTTTAGCACTTTTCTTTGGAACTTTTGTGACTGTTTGGGTAGCGCAATATGACCTTGGAAAGTGGAACATGATTGTAGCCATGGCGGTTGCAACTTGTAAAGCCTTCTTCGTGTTAGCTTACTTTATGCATTTAAAGTATGACAATATGCTAAACCGAGTGATTTTTCTATCGGCTTTCGCATTTCTCGCGTTACTTTTTGCTTTTTCTTTCGGAGATATCATTTCACGAATTGCTCCGACAACTGGATTTTAAGCAAAAACTTTCGTAAAAAATTTTCAAAACCATTTTAAAGAAGCCCGCCCTTGTGCGGGCTTTTTCGTCTAATGAAGAATCGTGTATCAGTATTTCAGAACGATTCTTGCAAAATTCCTAGATCTCACTCCTGAAAGGAAAATCTACAACCAGGATTATGTTAACGAACTAGATAGGCACACTCGTATCATTCAGATACCTGGTAGTTTCATTGGCGTATTTGGTATGTTAGGTTTTGCATTTGGTACTGATGCTGAATTGCATCCAGAATTTCCTGAGTTATTTTATTTCCGGATTGGTTTTAGCCTCCTTTGTTTTTTTTACATAGTTTTTATTATTTATAATCATTTTAAGAACAAACTGTCCTCTTGGGAAGGGCTTACTTGGGCTTACATTACATACGCATATCTTTTGTTTACGGCAGCCTTATATACAGGCCGGATCGCCGACGATTCACCTTATGTGTCGGGCTACCAGATGCTTGTGATGATCCTTCCTTTTTTGCCTTTGCCGAGAAAAACTTTATTTATCTATTATCCCGTCTCGATTTTGATTTTTGCGATTTCGGTCATCGTTTATAAACCCGATCTATCGACTGCTGCCGCTGCCTATTCTATGCAAAACTTGGCAATTAGTTATGTAATTGGAATTTTTAGCGGCCTCATTATGGAGAGATATCGTTTTCATTCCTTTTTGAATCATAAAAAAATAACCAAAACGGTTGATGAAATTCAGGCATTAAAATCGCAACAAGATGGTGATTATTTTTTAACAACATTGTTATTCGACCCTCTGATTGGGAAAGAAACAGACGGGAACGCTATAACAATCAAGACATTGTTAAGTCAATATAAGAAATTCCATTTTAGGAATAAGGAATACCAGTTAGGTGGAGATTATCTTTCAGTATATAACTTAATTTTACAAGGTAAAAGGTATAAGGCATTCATAAATGGTGATGCCATGGGAAAGTCCATTCAAGGTGCAGGTGGTGCCATTGTACTTGGAGCAGTATATAATTCGATTGTTATACGATCTAAAATGGATCCAGCATCATCCAATAGGTCTCCAGAAAGATGGTTACATGATTGTTATTTAGACTTGCAGAAAATTTTCGAAACTTTTGACGGAGCAATGCTTGTTTCTGCAGTGTTAGGACTATTGGAAGAATCTACTGGCACCTTATATTTTATTAATTTAGAACACCCTTGGATCATTTTATACCGCGATGGTAAGGCCCGATTTATCGAAGATGAAATTCATTATTATAAACTTGGAGTCATGGAGGTTCCAACAAATCGATTTATATCCGTTTTCCAGATGAAAAAAGGAGACAAAATTATTTGTGGATCGGATGGAAAAGATGATATTGTCATTAGCGAAACAGGCAGATTTCGAGAAATTAACGAGAATCATAATTTAATCCTGGAGTGTCTCGAAGAATCTAGTGGCAATATTGAAACTTTGATGAGCAATTTAAGATCGAAAGGTAAATTTTCTGATGATTTAAGTCTGATCTCATTAGAATATAATTTAGCACTGCTTTCCAAACCAGGCATTCACTGGATAGAAGCGAAAGAGCTTATTAAGGAAAAAGAACATAGTAAAGCATTGGATGTGTTGCTTTCATATAACTCTGCATTAGATATTTCAATAAAGGAACTAAAGTATATTACAAGACTATATGAAAAAGAAGGTGTATTACTGAAAGCAGTGGAATATGCTAGTTTGGCATTAGAAAATTTTCCATCTGATACGGGATGGATGTTCCACACGTCAGTACTATATAAACGTCTTTATTCAATTTATAAATCTCAATCTTTTTTGTCGGAATCGCAAGAATTGAGCGAAAGGGTGCGACTAAGGCAGCCTTCTAATATTCGTAACATGATACATTTAGCGGATGTGTGCCGTCTGAATGGTGATAGAGATAGATTCACTTTTTTGTTGAAACAAATACAATTGAGAGATCCAAATCATGAAAAACTTAAAGAGCTTTTGGTTAAGGCTTAAATTATCGAAATGATTTCATTTCTTTTCTGAATTCAATAGGTGTAAGGCCTGTGGTTTTTTTGAATTCTGAATTGAAACTTGATTTTGAGCCAAACCCGGTTGCGAACGCAACTGATATGATGGAAAGTTCAGGATTGGTTTTTAATATTTGTTTTGCTTCCGCAATTCTGTAAGAGTTGACGTAAGAACGGAAACTGAGTTCGAGTTTGGCGTTAATTAGTTCGGATGTTTGTTGGATGTTTAATCCAATCGCTAAAGCCGTTTTTTCTAAATCTAACTTTTCATCTAGGTAAGGTTTTTCCTCTTTCATCCATAATTCTAGTTTGTGTAAAAAATGATTGTAATCGATTTTTTCTAACTTCGATTTGGTATACTTGTTTTTTTGGCCTGCCTCAAGAGCAAACATCCTTTCTAAAATATTATTTCTATTCAGTATTAAGTCTTGGTACTTTTGGAATAAATTGAACAATAAAAAAAATAAATCTAATTGGAAAGCAAAAGCTGGGCCATAAACAGCTAGTAAGGAATAATTAGTAATTCCTAGATGATAAAAAATAGTAATATATCCGAAGAAAAAATACAATCCCCAACTTGCTAAGAAAAAAATAATCCTTTTTTCACCCATTAGAAAAACTTTAATTCCTGTTAGAAGTATCAAAGGAATTGAAACAATATAAGTTAAGTTGATAACCTTAGAAAAAAAAGAATACTCTTCGGTTGTTAAAATTCCAAAGGCCGAAATCAGTCCAGTGGCCGCTAACGTTGCTAATATTTTATCTACGAATGGAGTTTTTGTTTTTGTTTCTAAAAATAATCTCGTGAATTGAAACGACGCAGCAATGCCCACTGATAAAAAGAATAAAATCGCCTTGCCTTGCCACCATATTGCATTAGGCCAAAAGCTGTGGAATGAATTTCCAAATTGGGTATTGCACCAGAGGGTATTCGTAATGACATAAATTGAATAGTAAAAAAATTCATGTAATCGAAATGCAAAAGCACAAAATATACTAATGATTAACATTACCCCAGAGAAACAGAGAATGGACCAATTTGCAGATGATTCGATAAGGATTTTATTTAGAAATTCGTTTTCGTTCAGTAATAGAATGGGAAAGGAAATGAGAGAACTGGATTGCAATCGGATATAAAAAAATTTTTCATTTGAATGGGAGGGGATAGGGATCCGAAAACTCGGATTCAAAGCTTCCGGGACGGCCCAAGTTGATTTCGGAAAGTTATCCCCCGATTTGTATTCAGTATAGGAATGTTCTGAATTTGGATAATACAAGGTAATGTGATCGAGGACACGCCACTCGAAAGAAAGTATACTTCCTGGTTTAAAGCTTGGATCTGAGATCGGTGCTCTTAACCAGATAATGTTTTTTGTGTAATAAAAGTTAACGGAGTTCTCTTTAACTTGATTCCATTTCTGAACTTGTTTAATAGTCGAAATATCAATTTGATGGTTCCTGTCCTCGAAAAATTCGAATTTGTCCGTGATGTTGTTTTCGTAAAAATAGGAACAGTTGCAGATAAATAAACTAAGGCAAAGAAAAAACCAGGACTTCGACCACATCATCATAGGTTTTCTAAGCGCATGTTCATTTGCGCAAGTGTAAAAAATGTCCAAAAATATAGCCTCGGACGACTGAATCACCAATTCTTAGTAAACTTCTACTTCCAAAAGATTGATTCATATTTGTGGAGGTGCCCTTTGTTTCCATTTTTTAAAACGTTTGTTTTTGTATTTGGGATGGTTTTCGTCCTCGTTTGTCGACCATTACAATTCAATAATGTTGGCGATCTCCAAACTGAAGCGCGAAGGGAAACTATCATTTTGGAATGTTTGCTCGGAGGAAAGTATTGTAGTAATGGGTCCAAAATCCAACAATACATTGTCCCCGCATCCTTGGCTTCGGGACTGTACGCTTGGTACCCTCTGGATGGGAACACAAGTGATTTAAGCGGAAATGCGAATCATGGTTATTTCCCTGGCGGGTCTTGGCCTGCGACTTTAGGTCCATCTTATACTTTCAGTCGTTCCAATTTGCCAAACGGCACTGCTTCTTTCAACGGAACGGATCAATTATTTTCCAGTGACTTTGCTCCTGTTTGTAACGAGGACTTCTCCATTGCGTTATGGATTTTTCCAAACAATGCTACAAGCAATCAAATTTTGGGTTTCCAACAAGGTAATGGTTCCAATCCCGGGGTCATGCTTGCATTGAATGGAACAGGGCATTTCGAGTTTTCTTCTTATTTTTCCTATTGGAATAATCAGAATCTTACACATGGGGCTTCCTCAACAGTTTTGTCTGCAAACGTATGGACTCATATCACTTATGTTCATAGTGGAGCCACACAGCAGGGAACCATTTGGGTCAATGGAGTCAATGTGGGTGCTACCGCTGATACGGTCAATGTGTCGAATGTCACTGGATGCATTACTGGGAGTTTGCCGTTTCAATGGTGGACAGGAACACCACTAAACATCGGTTATGGTTATAGTAATCCTCGGTTTTTTTCAGGAAAGATGGATGATATTTGGTTTTTCAAAGGACGCCAACTGAACGCAATCGACATTTCCACATTGATGAATCTTCCTTAGTATCTCACTATTGATCTTTGCTGTTTTTTCATTGAATTTAGCAAAGGATTTGAGGATAAGAATCTTGTGATCCATTTGCTCTAACTCCAAAACTTTCGGAAGATTTGAATTCTAATAGTTACTTTGATGATGGTTAGATTCGATTACTTTTTTAATATAATAATTCTATTATGGATTTCTAAACTTTTGAATCCATAATGATTTAAAATCCATTCAAATGCTTCTTTTGTGTAAAAGAAGGTATGGGTTTGGTCATTTTTATAATACCACTTCTCAAAGTGGATCGAGTCATCATAGGGATGGGTTAAGATATACAAACATCCGTTTGTATTTAATAAGTTGTATAATTTTTGAAATTCATTTTTTGGGGAATGGAAATGTTCCACAACTTCTGTTAGGATGATATAATCGTATGTTTGTTTTAAATTCTCTGGGTAGTAATGAAAGAAGGGGTCATATAATTGAATCGAATACCCTGACTGGTTTAATAAATATTGAACCACGGGTCCAGGACCTGCACCGTAATCTAGTCCATCATCACTTGATTTTTGATTGGTCAAAATTTTATCCACAATTGGTTTTAAAAAATTTTGGTAACGAATGTCCTCCACATCGTTATTGTGTTCCAAATACCTTGATTTTTCTTCCTCTAGATTTGGCCAAAATTCAGGTTCCATAAAAATGGAAAGGCAAGTAAGGCATCTCTTGTAAGAACGAAACCGATTGGTAAAAAAGGGAAGGGATTCAGATTCACAAAGAGGGCAGTTCACGATTCGGTAATATCATTTTTAAAATGCGACTAGTGATTTCAACTACGATCTACAAGTCACATGAAGCATTTTAATTTCATCAAAAAACCATTCTATTTTTTCCAATCGCTGTCCGACAATTAGAGTAATAGAGATATACCGGAACGCCCATGCAAAATATAGATTATTCAAGAAAGCTTAGATCCGGCCGACCCTTAGAGGGCGAGATTCCGTCCTATTCCCCACAAACTCATTCCTATTTAGGAACCACAGGGAAACCTAAATCTGCTTTTATCCTTCTTATCGGTGCTATCTTACTTTTTACCTCGGGTATGGTAGTGGGGATCCAACTGGGACAAAAAGAAACCAAATTTAAGGAGAACTCTGAGACTTCATTTTCGAATCTGGGTTCCCCAAAACTCCCCGCACCAAAATTGACAGAAACGGGAGAATCAGACGGAGGAAGAGAAGAATCTCGGCCCTCCGAACCAGACTCTAGTTCCAGTTCTCCTTTTCCTTCCGCATTAAAATTCCCTCCGAAAAATGACCAGATCAACTATATGGTTCAAATTGGGGATTTCACACCAGAAGAAGCCGTGGCAGTCGGAAAACAATTGATTGATACAAATCCCGCTTTACGAGGTCGGATCTTTCGTACTTCTACAGGGAAACTTTTTGCGGGTTATTTCTATCGTTTGGATGATGCCAAAGACACACTAGAGGCGGTGAAGTCGAAGCTCCCTTCGCTTACGGACGCTCAAGTAAAAACCATTCGATTCTAAAACTATTTTTGCCAACTTCCTTGACATTCGTCAATTTTAGGGTATACTCAAGGGCAAGAGTATTTACGGAAGTTATTATACTTACTTGGCTACAAAAAAACTAAACGAAAAAACTAAAGAGCCTAAATTCAAGGTAGGGGACTATGTTGTGTACCCTATCCATGGAGTAGGTGAAGTCACAGAAGTTGCGAAAAAGCTGATTCTGGGAAAGAAAAAAGACTGTTACAGCTTGGAAATTCAAGGTTCCAAAATGAAGGTCTCTATTCCTGTGGATCGGGCAATGGATGTGGGTATCCGGTCGATCATTGATAAAAAAGAGATCAAAAAAGTTCTCACTCTCCTAAAAAAGGATGAGGTCGACACGGAAGAGGACTGGAAGGTCCGTTACCAGAACAATATGAACAAGATCAAATCTGGTTCCATTTTCGAGGTGGCTGATGTTTGCCGTAATCTTTACAGACGTGCCTATGGCAAAGAACTTTCCATTATGGAAAGAAAGCTCTATGAGAGCGCCTATAATTTAGTAAAGATGGAAATTGCACTTAGTAAAGGTGTACCCCAGGAAGAAGCAGGAAACATCGTATCGGATGTCTTAGCGGCTTCGGTTCAGGGATTGGCTCCAGCACCGCCTCCAAAAGAATTGGATGATGATCTAGATTTAGAATAAACTTCCGTTTTACTCAACTCTTTTACAAGGATTGAGTTATGAAACATTTACTTTCAACTTTAGGGACAATTTTAGTCTCTTCAGTATCGTTTTTCTTCTTATATTCGGAATCGCAAAACCTCGTTTTGGCGGGGGTGCTTGCTGGAGTCATTTTTATTTATTCCCTAGTTCTCGTACTTGGTGAAAGAAAATTATTCCCTGAAATCAAAGCTGATCTTGTACTTTGTGCTAGTGTAGGAGCACTACTTGGATTGTCTATTGCTGCATTTCCGGTGAGCCTCCTAAACGATTACGGGTATAAATCCATTGCAATATTTGTAGCTGTGCTTTTGTTCTTAACAGGAATCAAAACTGGCGTTGCATTCGCTAAAAAACCAGGTCTTGCGATTTTTGGCGGTGGTAATGGTGGGTCTGGCTCTAGTTTCCAAATTCCAGGTCTTGAAACTGCAAGTAGCCAAATTAAAGATAAAATCTTAGATACCTCAGTTGTGATTGATGGTCGTATTTTGGATATTGCTGACACACATTTTTTGGATGGTCCACTCATCCTACCTAACTTTGTATTAAGAGAAATCCAATTGATCTCTGATTCTTCGGACCCAATCAAAAGGGCGCGTGGAAGACGTGGTCTTGAGATGCTGAACAAACTACAAAGAAAAGGATCTATCGAAGTTAAGATCACTTATACCGATTATTCAGATACAAGAGAAGTGGATGCAAAACTTGTAAAATTAGCACGTGATACTGGTGGAGCTGTTGTTACTAACGACTTCAACCTAAACAAAGTGGCTGAGTTACAAGGGGTTCGTGTTCTCAACTTAAATAATCTTGCAAACGCACTCAAACCAGTGGTTCTTCCTGGAGAAGAGTTCCAAATTTCCGTCATCAAAGAAGGAAAGGATGAAAACCAAGGAATTGGTTACTTAGAAGATGGAACTATGGTTGTGATTGAAAATGGCGGACATTTGGTCGGAAAAGATGTACGTGTGGTTGTGACTAGTATCATCCAAACTGCTGCTGGTAAAATGATTTTTACAAAAGTGCAAAACGGTAACAATAACTACAACAAATCGTAATTTATTTTTTGTAGTCTAACGGGTATGAAACTAATTCGTTTTTTAATTTCGCGAGAAGGTATCATATCCGTTTTTTGTTATGCGGTCACTGCTTTATTTTCCTTCCTTTCTTTTGCTCCTGTAAACTTTCCTTTTTTTGTTTGGTTTGCTCCTTTAGGCCTTTTTCTTATCGAAAAAAGAAATCGTGGAGAATGGAAAAAACTCATTTATCATGGGTTTGGTTTTTCGATTCTTTTTTATTTAGTTTCTTTTCATTGGATTTACCATATGACCACAGTATTTGGTGGTTTTGATTGGTACTTAGCAGTTCCTATATTTATTGGTTCTGCGATCCTTTTAAATTTTAAATTCCCTGTTTATCTTTTATTATTTTCTTTTTTAGCAAAACGGGTAAAACGATTTTTCCCTGTCATTGCTTCTGTTTCGATTCTCGTTGCTGAGTTTTTTACTCCTCAAGTGTTCCCTTGGTATTTTGGAAACATTGTTGCTGAAAACCAGATTTTAGCGCAAAACGCGGAATATGCGAGCTCTTATGGATTATCTGCATTTTTATTTTTTGTTTCTTATTATTTATTTTATTTAAGAAAACCAAAAACCTTCTTTAGAATATTGACTCATTTTCTTTCGAAACATAAAAGAATTCAGAAACAGTTTTTGTTTGGTGGTTTCGGCCTCGTTTTGGTTCTTGTTTTATTTTTTGGGAATGGATATTATTTATACCAAAAGTGGTCGAATGTAAAACCTAAAGCGGAGCGTGATGTTCTTATCGTTCAACCAAATGCACCGTTAGAATTTCGAGATGGTCGTAATCCCGCAGAAGAGATTCGAAACCTAATGACTCGCATTGATGCAATGACTGAAAGTGAACTGAAAAAAAGTCCGGTGGATCTTGTTGTCCTTCCCGAATCGGGAGTTCCCTTTTTCACAACTCACGATACAGAGGTCACTCGTTATAGCCGAATCTATTGGCACCAGTTTGAATCTTTGATGGCGATCTTAAGTTTAAGACATGGAACCAATGTATTTTATAATGAACTGGATGCGGATTTAGTTCCTACTGCACTTCCTGGTCGTATCTCGAGAAGAGATGTGCGAATGTATAACTCTTCTGTTCTTATGAATCCGAATGGGGAAAGAAGGAAAAGTTATCAAAAAGTTTTTTTACTTATTTTTGGAGAATACATGCCTTTTGAGTGGATGTATGCTCTCTCTGGACAAACCGGACAATTTGCACCGGGAACCAGCCTTGATCTAATCCCTTATTACGAACCAAGAAAAACTGCTTCTTCTCAAAAAAAAGACCTTCGATGGGAAGATACAATGCTCATGGGTCCCGTGAGTGTTCGTGAATACTACAGTAAAGACAAAGTGGAAGAAAAACAAATTGGTACTTTTTTACCTTTGATTTGTTATGAAGTGATTATCTCTGAATTTGTGAGAAAATTTCAGGGAGATCCTGATTTTATCGTCAATGTTACAAATGATAAATGGTATGGAAATTCTGTAGAAACATACCAACACCACACTCTGGGTCGCCTTCGCGCGATTGAATTTCGTAAGTGGATTGTTAGGTCTACGAACTCAGGCACATCTGTATTTACCGATCATCTTGGTCGTAATATAGATAATGATTTTACACCCATTGAATCCACTGCTGTCATTCGCAAGAAAGTGCAAGTGATCCCAGGGGAAATGACATTTTACCGTTTGTATGGGAATTTACTTTCTTATTTGTATATGGGCATTGTGGGACTAGTGTTTTTCTTTTATGCGAAAAGGAATTCTTAATTTTCTATTCGAAAGTAGATTCTACATTGCTCTTTATATTTCTGTAGTTTCCCACATAACATTAATTATTTATTCTTTCAATCAATCTGACTCTCCCTACCAAAAAACTCTTTGTGGCCCCGCTTGGATTTACGTGCAGGAAGAGGAAAAAGAACTCTCCTTCCAAATGAACTTTGGAAAAACTATGGGTGAAACAGGGAATGCTGAAACTTCTGGTGACCCAAGTGAGGGAGAAGAAGGGGAGGAAGGCGATGGTCAGGGATTTTCCAAAGGTAAGTATAAGGGCGGCCAGTGGGAAGAGTTAGTCAAAGATTTGGAAGGGACCTCCGGTTTACGAAAACAGTTCAAAAATGATTATGATCAAATCAATGAAAACTCAGGAGTTGCGGATTCTTATATCAAACGAAATCGCGATTATGAAGATATCATTGTTAAAGATGTTCTTCCTACAGTAAAAGGAATTCGTGATCCTTTCCGCGTGGATATAGAAAATGCGGAAGACAATTTGTTTATCCATAAAGAACGGAACCGAATCATTGAAGAGTTTCGTAAAGGAGATGAATCCTCACCTCCCATTACCATGCGAATTTCTAAAGAAGGAGAGGCCGAACCAAAATCTCCGCTTTCTATGCCCAAAGAAGATCGAACTCGATATTTAGATAAAACTCTCAAACAAAAAAAAGAAAAACAATTGGATGAGTTTATCTCCCGGTATATGGGCTATGATCCTGATAAAGGGGACTTAAGTCAGTTTGTTCGAGATTTGTATTATGAGAACTTACAAAGGTTAGCCTATCCTTTTAGTGGCGATCCCAGTTATTTTGCAATTGATTACTTTCAAGAAAACTTAAATAAAGAAGATTTCCTTCGCCAGATGATGGCAGCCTTATCCCAGAATCTTGGAACGAATACCGGTACAGAAATTCTTTTTACGATTGAAAATATTTATGAAATACAAGGCCGAGCTTTAGAACAATATTTCCAAACAAAAGAATACTTGAAACTGGCAACACCAGAACAAAGACAAACTCTGCGTTATGAAACCTTACGCCGTGTAGAAGCTAAATATAAGAAACTTTTACAGGAGAAAAAAATAGCTGCTGGCAAGGATGTAGAAGAAGCATATTCTAAAAAGCGAATTGAGATTTTAGAAACCTTAATTTCAAAAACTCCCAAAGGTTACCGAATCAAAGATGGATACTTCGAAAAGGGGAGGGTTCTTTGGGAATCTGGATCATTCAAAAAAGATACAAAACTCCAATCGGAAGCTATCAAAACATGGAATAAAATTGTCAGTCTTCCCGCAAATGGTGACTTTCTAAATGAAAAGGCTAATGAGGCGATTCAATTGCTTTTAAGAGATTTTGGAAATGTTTCGAATGTAGATAGTTTGCCGCTTCAGGCAAGAGACCAAATCGATTTTATCTTACGTACTAGACTCAGTGAAACAATGATGAAGAAAAAAGAAAGAGAAGATAGACTGCTTTGGCCGAATGCAAAGCCTACCCAAAGAAATCTTGGGAACTGAACTTGTTTTTTTATTTAGCGGACGTTAGTTGGTATTTGAAGTAAAAGTTTATTTTTTATGAGTTGGGCCGGTTAGATTTTTAAATTTTCGAGACCGTTTTCGTGAAACTCTTGGGCCCATTTGTCATGGAAGGGAGTTTCTTTTTCGATTCGTTCTTCAATTGCCATTTGGGAAATGGCTGTTTCACCGTAGTGGCGAAGAAAATCTCTGTGTGCGAGTCTTTCGATTAGCGCCTGCCAAAATACTTCGTCTTCATAATCTTCTAAGATATCAACGAGCCCACTTTCTTCTTCAAACTCTCGAGTTAAATATGGTTCTCCGTTGTTCTGGTCAATTTGGACGATGTTTCCGAGACCGGCATGATCCGCTTGTGCAAAAACATGGCGTACCACATCGGCAAAACGAGAGTCCGTATCTGGTTCGTCTTCTGACCGATCCTTGGCTTGTAAGGTGGAAATGACCCAGTCTCCCATATACACTAGCTTCAGCAGGGTTTCGTATTGTTCTAGGGACAGTTCCATTTGCATTTAGGATCAGGTTCGGTCATGAGGTTGGGAAGAAAAGAGTTTTTTACGCCAAGATTTCGGTCAATCGTGTGAAAATTTAGTCTTCGAGAAGGATTTCTTTGTTACGAAGGGGCCTATATTTATCTCGCACAATGGCAGTTATGTCATCAATGGCAATTAGAACCTCTTGGTTCGGGTCATTATTTTCATAAGGCAAATAAAAGAACCCCAAGATTCGTATGGAGCTTTTTTGGAGAAAAACTCGGTCATTTTGATCAAAGTTTTTTGAGATAGAAACGGTGATGGATTTCCAACCACGATAATTGAGAGAGGTCAAATTCAATTGTCTTACTTCAGCATCTTGCGATTCTATGATGAGTGTTAGGTTCCCATTAGATTGTGAGGAATAAACGGGAATGGTCATTTCTTTGATGAATGCATTTACCTCTATGGGTTTGGGAAAGTATAAAGAAAAAGGGAAATTGGCATCTTTAGGAATTCGTAAAACCAAAGCTTGTTTGGATCCTGGGATGGGAGCTGTAAAATTCGTGGAAAGGGAGATTTCCGGAAGTTTAGTTCCTTTTTCCAATTTAGTACGCAAGTTTTCCTGATTGTAATTGGATAATTCAAAGTTCTCGAGTAGAATCTCTCGCCAAATTCCTGCCTCAGCCAGAATCGGAACCATTCCAAACAAGAAAAGAAAAAGTGTCAGTTTCCTTAAGTTTTTCAGTGCAATCATGTTGACAATAATTCCTTAGAAGGGGGATATATATGTTTTATCTGTAAAAAGGAGACTTATACAAATGCAGGCGCACAAATACCTTTTGGCCATACTGACAATATCTTTCGCAGGCCAAATCACAGCACAAGTTGCTGCACCAAAAGCCACTACTTCTACAAAAGACCAGGCAATTAAAAAAACAGAATCCACCTCTACTCAAGCCAAAGACGGTGTTGATAAAGTTGAGACAACTGTAAAAGACATATTGGGTGACAAAAAAGAATCGGGAGCTGCTGCTTCTAATCCATCTGCTCTTTTCATTACAAGTAAAACTACTTTTTCATTAGATGCAAAAGATGAGTCTTCTACAATTGATTTTATCGAATGGAAACCAAAAAACGGCGAGTATAGAAAATACACGCAACCAATTCGTATTTCTGAAGAAGGTCTTACTGAAGTTTATTACCGTTCTGTAGACAAAGTTGGAAATGCTGAAACTCCAAAAATTCTTGTCCTTCATGTTGATAACACTGCTCCAAGAGTGAGTTTAATCCCTCAAGAACAGTTCTTTGTTTTGGACGGAGTTCCTTTCGCTTCTAAAAACAATACTTATACACTTGTTGCTGAAGACCAACAAACTGGTGTTGAAAAAATCCAATTCAGCATCAACCAAGAAGCAGCAAAAGCTTATGCTGATCCAATCAAATTGGAAAACGGTGGAGCTAACGTAGTAAAATATTCTGCAACTGATAAATCTGGAAACTCTTCTCCAGAATCATCACTCATCATCACTGTGGATGATGTAAAACCAACAGTAGAAATCGTTCCCTCTTTCCCATTAGTTGACATCAACGGAAAAAATTTCCAAAGAAAAGGAAACGTATTCTATGTAAATGCAACTGATAAAGAATCTGGTATTAAAAAAGTTCTAGTAAAAGTTGACGAAGAAGAATACAAACCTTACGTAGAAGCAATTTCTATCGAAACACAAGGTGACCATGTCATTAAAGCAATGGCAGTGGACAATGTAGGAAACCAATCCGATGTAGTAGAAATAAAACTCACTGTGGATTTAACTCCTCCAACTTCGACCATTCAAAAATCAACTGATGCTCCTAAGGTAGAAACTCCTGCTCCGGCAGCGACAACACCAGCTAAGTAATTTTTGCTAAAAATTTAGAACCGCATCTGCGCGGACAGAAACCCCTTTCATTATGAGAGGGGTTTCTTTTTTATCCTTTGTTTTCCCAAAATTTTGTGTGAATTGTGGTTCCCATGATCTCTTTTCAGAAATTATGGCGGTCTGTAAACCTTGCACGAAAAACCATTACTTATCACAAAAACAAAATCTAAAACCCAAGGAGGTCGAACTCCCATTAGATCGATTTGTTTTTTATGACGAGGTTTACTATTTACAACGAAAAGGTAGTTTCGAAAGGACAATTTTCCAATCTCTGAAATTTGAAAATGAAAGAGACCTGGCAAAGTATTTTTGTTTGGGACAAAGAACCTTAGCCAATCATCTCAAAAACGATCCGCCGGACTTAATGACCCTTGTCCCTTCCTCTCCCAAGGCGAGTCCAAGGCCATACCATGCTTCCTTTGCCCTCTTTGGGAAATGGGAAAAACTCTGGAAAATCAGGAGAGATACTAATTTGCGTAAGGTTTCAGTGGACAGACAATCTTCTTTGGGGTTTGAAAAACGTTTTTTTCATGCAAAAAAGGCATTCAAATTCACAAAAAGTGATAGAATCATGGAAGGACTTCATGTTCTAATCGTAGATGATATCTTTACGACGGGTGCCACAGTCAATGAAATTGCTAGGTTGTACAAACAAGCTGGCGTCAGAAAGGTAACTTGCGTAGTTTTACTGTTAAGTGGGGGTGATTGAATCGAATGGATGTTCAAGTCAAGGATGACATTAGGATTATTAAGTTTTCTGGGGCCATCCTCAAGGTTGATTCCGATGAAATTGAAAAAGAACTTTCAAAACTCACGCAAAGCTCTGTTAAAAAAATCATTCTAGATTTAACCAAAGTGCATCATATTTGTTCAACGGCGCTTGGTATCTTTGTTGCCACAAAACGCAAGTTAAAGCCAATGAATGGAGACATTAAGGTTATCGTTGTAGATGAAGATTTGATTCAACTTTTTGAAATCACGATGCTCGACAAGGTATTTGAAATCTTTCCTGATTTATCTGCAGCCATGGAAGGATTCCAACTTGATGAGGAAGATTCCCACTGACAAAAAAATTAGCATTTGCATCTGGTAGTGCACACAAATGGAAAGAGATGCAAATGTTACTTGCACCCTATGGGTACGAAGTAGTCCTCCCTAAAGATTTAGGAATTTCTTTTTCTCCTGAAGAGACCGAAACCACCTTCACCGGAAATTCTTTTATCAAATCGAAAGAACTCTATCGCCTTACAGGTCTTCCTTCCTTTGCGGATGATTCTGGAATTTCGGTTCCGGCCCTTGGAGGAGAACCTGGTGTTTACTCTGCACGATTTGGTGGACCTGGTCTTACCGATAAAGAACGTGCCCTTTACCTTTTGCAAAAGTTAGGTGCCGAAACAAGACGTGAGGCTTATTACAGTTGTGTAGTGAGTTATGTGGATGCAGACCATGTTGTTTCTTTTGAAGGACGGGTTGATGGTTTTATTGCCGCAGACTACGATCTAGAAGGAAAATATGGATTTGGGTATGATCCTATTTTTATTTATCCCCCTTTTGAAAAACGGTTCTCTCAAGTTCCCGAATCAGAGAAAAATACAGTATCCCATCGTAAAAAAGCAATGGATCTTTTTTTAGATTGGTTGCAAAATCAAAAATAACATAAGTTATATTCCTTGATTCCGTTTTAGGAATCCACTTTTCCTTATGAGATTTTTTCTTTATTATATTATTTTTATTTTTTCGATTCCCTTGGCCTTGTTCAAACTTGAAGCTCAGGTAGTTTGTGTTGGGGAAGAATGTTCCAATATTCCCACTGAATACAAAATACTAGGAAATCTAGTAGAACCTGTCTTTGATCGAATTTATACGAAGGGATTTCTTCGTTCAATGGGAGACAATGCTGTTTTACAAAATTTAAATTCCAACCAATCGGGAGGTGCCAATGTCAGTCGTTACCGAGTGGGGTTAGGTTATACGGCTTCTCGTGGTGAGGAGAAAGCTCGTGATTTTTACTATGAAAATTCGGAACTCCGGACTTTACCCAAAGCGGGCGTGGCTGCTTCGCCTTCTCTTAGTTTTACGGTCAATTTAGGTGAATGGTTTCGAGGTTCGAGTGCTAAACAATGGAATCTAACAACTCATTTTTTCCCTTACGAATTTGGGGAAGCCAACATCCCTTTTGTAAAAATACGAAATACTGAGGTGAACGGAAGGGTTTTTAATTATGGAGCTGTTTTACGATATTTCCCTGTTGATTCTGGGTTTTCTTTGGGGTTTGGACTGTTTCAAACCAACCAAGACATTTATTTAAGTGCTTATGACAGAAGACCTACTCAGTTTCGGATTGATGGAGATAAAAGGCGTTGGATGGGCCAAAACGATTTATTTTATCAGTCAAGAATCACCTCTGCCTCCTTTGATCTAAAATATAATTATACAGTCGGTTTTTTATCGATCATTCCTGGAATTGGAGCTGTATATAATCATGGTTATACGGCCATTCAGGCAACCCGTTTTGCCGCAATTTCTACGATGGAAAATCCAGATGACTTTAGTTCTGTTCCAAGTGCCTTAGGGATTCGATTGGCAACAAGACACAACCACAGATCAGGGTTTGGGTATGGAAGTTTGGGATTTAAGTTTGGTCAGGGAGATTTTAGTTTTAATACGGAATTTATGGCAGGGAAAGAGATCCAATCTCTTAATCTTTCCCTGCAATTGCAATTTTAAGTAGCGATGACCGCTCCACCTGTCAGGCGTTTGTAAAAGTCGTTTCCTTCTCGTTCCAAAAATTCTTCGTAATTCCCTTTGAAATCTTTAATTCCTTCCGGTGTTACTTCGATGATTCTTGTACAAAGTGAAGAGATAAACTCTCTATCGTGGGAAACAAGAATGACTGTTCCTTCAAACAAAGACAAGGCGTAGTTCAGAGCTTCAATAGTTTCCAAATCCAAGTGGTTGGTTGGTTCATCGAGTGCAATGACATTGTCACAAGCAAGGATCATCTTCCCAATGATCATTCTCGATTTTTCTCCACCGGAAAGAACTGTTGTGGATTTGTTTGCCATGTCACCGCTGAAAAGCATTCGACCCAGGATGGCACGAATTTCTTGTACTTCGGTTCCTTGTGGTGAGTTACGTAATAACCATTCCACGAGCGTGTCTGCATCCGGTTCCATCGCCTCACGGTGGTCTTGCGGAAAAAAGGAAGTTTCTACAGAATCTCCCCATTTCACCTGACCCGAATCTGGATCTAATTTTTTTAATAACATTTTGAGAAGGGTCGTTTTCCCAACACCGTTGGTTCCTACAATTCCTACTTTTTCCCCTTTGGTGATAGAGGTGCTAAATTCTTTAATGACTGGTTTTTCATCATAAGCTTTGGAAATGTTCACCGCTTCAAAAACATCTTTTCCTAAAACGCGTTTTGCTTTGAAACGAATGTAAGGAGCAACTCTGGAAGATGGTTTTACATCCACCATCTCTGCTTTTATTTTTTCGATTTGTTTTTGGCGAGAAGTGGCTTGTTTGGATTTACTTGCGTTCGCAGAGAATCTAGAAACAAACTCTTGTAAGTCGGCAATTTTTTCTTTCGCACGTTTACTATCACTCATGAGCTGTTCGCGGGATTGTTCCGCAGCGATCATAAAATCATCGTAGTTTCCTGGGAACATACGAATGGTATTGTAATCCAAATCGGCAATATGAGTGGCAACGGAGTTGATGAAGTGACGGTCGTGGGAAATCACAATGACCACACCTTCGTAGTTTATTAGAAGTTCTTCTAACCAGTGAATGGTTTTGATATCCAAGTGGTTGGTTGGTTCATCCAGAAGTAGGACATCGGGTTTTAAAAATAAAACTTGGGCGAGAAGGACGCGGAGTTTGAAGCCGCCGGTGAGAAAATTTAATGGTTTGTTATGGGCGGAAGTAGGAATTCCGAGACCTTCTAGAAGTTCTCCTGCCACGGACTCGGCTTCATACCCACCCATATCGGCAAAGATTTCTTCGATTTCGGAGATTCGCATTCCGTCTTCATCTGTCATTTCTTCTTTGGAGTAAATGGCATCTCGTTCCGCCATCACATTCCAAAGTTCAGGATTTCCCCGTAGGACGGTTCCGAGAACGGTTTCGTTTTCGTATTCGTAGTGGTCCTGTTTGAGGTATCCGACCTTCATGTCCTTGTCCACAACGACAGAGCCGGCTGTAGGCTGTAAAATACCCGCTAAAACCTTCATAAAGGTCGATTTTCCGGAACCATTGGCTCCGATCAGACCGTAACGGCATTCCGGTTTGAATTTAATGGAGACGTTTTCGAAAAGAGGTTTTTTCCCGAAGGAGACTGTAATGCCGCTAGCTTGGATCATAAGTCAATTTTCTAAGGGAATCGGAGGTTTCAACCGACATTTCGTATGGTATGGCACGGATTCTCATCATCATTCTCCTCCTTTTTGGGAATGGGCTCATTAGCTCACAAAGTGTAAAAAATGGAATCCAGGTTCTTGAGGGAGACCTCCTGAATACAGGCCATCTCCTTCGCACAGACAAACAGGTTTTTCGAATCAGTAGTGGTGTTTTACAGGAAGAACTGGCTTATTTGGCAGGAAAAAAGATACGGATGTTATGCGATGTGCAAGGAGATACTTGTAGCCCCATCCGTTATGAGATAGAACCTTTTGAATCTGGTAAAACTCCAGATTGGACTTTGAAAAAAATCCCTAGGTATGTGACAGGGGGCCTATTTTCTTTTAATCCACAATCAACTCCGGATGGAAAAATTTTATTTTGGACGGCTCTTGTCCGTGAAGGTGGTAGATCCACACAAAAAATCTGGGCCGCCAAACGAGACCAATACGGATTTTGGATGCAAGGGGAACAACTCCCTAGCCCACTGAACAATCGTTTCCCATCTGCTGTGATTTCAGCTCTTCCTGGAGGGAATGAACTTTTTGTTTTTGGTAATTTTGGCGAAGAGGAAATGTTGGACAATCTCAAAAAAGAGATGATGTACAAATCGCAAATTGCATCTAGAGAAGCACAGAATCCAAAAGAATTTCATATTGTCCTAACTAAGTTAGAAACAGAATATAAAGAACGTTCTGAAAAAATTCAAAATCGTGCTCCTCTCTATAAAACTCATAAAACAGAATCTGGTTGGTCAATGCCTACACCGATCAATTTTCCAAGTTTTTATAATTGGTATCGAAAGGCAGATAATCCAAACCAACAAGTGTTTGGTGGGTCGGCATTGGCATCGAGTGGCCGGACACTGATTTATTCCGCCCAACAAAAGAAAAATTTTGGTAAGTTGGATTTGTATGTAAGTTTGCAGAATGATACGGGTGTCTTTGAAGAAGGGATTAACTTAGGAAATACGTTGAATACCGGGGAAGAGGAGATGGCACCTTTCCTTGCTCCAGATGACAAAACATTATACTTCTCATCTTCTGGACGAAAAGAAGGAATTTCTATATTCATTTCAAGAAGGCAAAACGATTCTTGGACTTCTTGGTCGGAACCACAAGAATTATCATCAAACCTAAGAGGTGTTAACTTTTTTAGCATCCCGGCTGTTGGGAATTGGGCTTATGTATCTCGGGATGGAGAATTGTATATGGCGGCTATTCCTCACCATTTCCAACCAGACCCAGTGGTGGTGATTAAAGGGAAGGTTGTCGATGAGGAAGGAAAACCTCTTTCCGCTCATGTACAATATGAGTCCTTGATTCGAAAAAAATCCATCGGATCCACCGTCAGTGATCCAAATACTGGCGAGTTTAGTATTATTCTGCCTTATGATGAGAATTATGGGTTTTACGGTGAAAAGGAAGGATATCTGCCTGTTTCACAAAACCTGAATTTGGTGGGTAAGGAAAAAGAGGACAAAGAAAAAACCGTCCTTCTTGTCCTTCCCAAACTAAAAAAAGGAAACCAAATTGTGATGAACAATTTGTTTTTTGCCTTTCGCTCTGCTGAACTTGCCAAAGAATCAGAGCCGGAACTAGACAGATTGGCAGGGATTTTGCGAAGATCTGCCAATTTGAAAGTATCAATCGAAGGCCATACGGACAATGTGGGGACAAAATCAGCCAACCAAAAGTTATCACTCGAAAGAGCAAATTCGGTTGCTAATTATTTGAAGTCTAAACATAAAATAGAAGAATCGCGAATTGCAGTGATTGGTCAGGGTTCTTCGGCTCCACTTGCGGACAACCAGACAGAAGAAGGCCGTGGGACGAACAGAAGGGTCGTCTTTAAAATTTCGGAAGAGTAAACGTGGACATTAAAAATATCAATATACCGAAAGTCAATGTAGACACCCAAAAGATGATGGGTGCTGTCGATGGCCTTGTGGATAAGATCCCTCCGCAAGTCCAAGACCTGTTAAAAAAAATTGCCATCTCGCTTTTTATATTTTTTCTGATTATGGCCATTTATGTGGGTTGGAGTAATGGTTGGGAGAATGCCAAACCCCAAGGTTTGCAACTTGCTCAAGATACCCGGAGTTTGTTTCTTACTGAAATTGAAAGGGACTACAATCGTAAACGGAAAGATGTTCGAATGTCTGACCCAGAAGATTTAAAATACGAATCCAATCGTAAGATGCAATTTGATTTTATCAGTGAACGTGAATCCAATGGATACTCACATGATACCATTCCCGAAGAACAAGATTTTTTGGGGAAAGAGTATGATTTTAGAAATCGTAAAGCGGAAGATACCTCTGTTCCCCCCATCTACACTCCGTCAGGTGATGGACTGATCCCTGCTCCGATTGATGTACAACCGATTCAACCCAAAGAAGACACAAAATCAACTTCTGGTTCGGATTCCGATTCAGAACTTAGAATGCAAAGGATGCTCGACCGAGTTTCTGAATTAGAAAAAAAAGTGAAGGCCAAAAACGAAGAAAAGAATTTGGAAACATTGAAATTACCAAAACCACCGGAGCCTAGTGAAGGTCTTGGAAAACCAAGAAGTCTGGAACGAATTCCTAAAAGTTTACGATGAAGGTTTTGTCTTTGCACCTTAAATTTGTTTTCCGAAACTTTTTGATTTTTCTATTCTTTGCGGTTCTTTCCGTATTTAAGATTTCTGCACAAACAACGGAATTGTTTTTACCTTTTCCGGAAACCTGGAATCAAAATTCCGAAACTCAAGAGAATTCGAAACCTGGAGATCTAAATAGTAGTTCTTCTAAAAACCTTAACTCTAATAGCAATTCTGATCTAAAATCGACTGTTGTCACTTCAAACCAAACTAGTTCAAATACAGAAACTAGTGCTTCAGTGAACCCACAAACTTCTGTTACAACAAAGACAAAATCTGCTGATAAAAAGAAAAAAAAGAAGGAAGTGATCGATCCTTCCCAGGCTTCTTTTCAAAAAGGAAAAGCATATCTCACACGTGACCAAAAAAAATCTGCAGAGAATGAATTTACTGATTCTTATGGCAAAGAAGGGGATGCAGCAAAGTTTTCTCGTGTAGAAAACACAAATCTATTTGGCCTTGATGGCAAAGAGAAAGAATCCACAGGTCTTGTAGAAAAACAAGAAGATCCAGATATCAAAATTAAAACTCAATTTGAACTAGCTCGTTCTCTAGATCGCATTGGAAATCCTGATTCGGAAGAGAAAGCTTATCGTGAATACTTAAAACTTGTGACTGAATTTCCAAAACACCCTGAACTTACACCTAGATCTCATTATGCGATGGCGGTTCTTCTGATTCGTAAAAGGGAATTTCGTTCGGCGGCCCACCAACTTGTAAATATCATAAAGAATTTTAAAGATTCTGCAGAGTTTCTTCCTGCTCATCATTACTTGGGAAAGGTTTATGAGAGTAGTTGGGAGGAAAGGGATTTGGAACGGTCTTTAAAATACTACCAACTCTATATGAATGGAGTGGAAGGAAAAACTTCTGTGCCTGGTTATGATTTTAGAAAAGAAACCCGCGAGAGACTGCGGGTTTTAGGTTCTTCGATTTAAGAATTAAACTTTAAGCGATTGCGACATTCACTTCAATTCTTCCAAACTTAGAATATAAGTTGATGGAGAGTGTTGGTTTTTTATTGAACCGAACAGAAGTGTGATTTGTCTCTTGGATATTAGGTGTTGTGATCTCTACTGATTGGCCTGCCGAAGTGAAAATGTTCATTGCATTACCTGTGGTCATGTTGGCAATCTCACCGAGGATGTCTTTGTATTCATTTTTTACATCTTCGTCAGAGAGGCCCGGCACTAGTTTTCGGGACACTTTGTACGCAGCATCGAGGTTCATACTATAAACCACTTCACCACTAAAGGAACCCACCACACCGATGATAATCGCAATTTCGTGGCTCGGTGCGGGAGAATCCTTGATTCCGATTTTACCTCGGATGAGATCCTGTTGTAACACATCGCGAAAAACGATGGTGGCTGCTTCCAGGAACGGGTTGATGAAGTCGGCTTTAATTTGCATTTATTCTAAAGAGAGAAGGCCTTTTTTCTCTACGTTGTATTCTGCTGCTATGGACTGGTTTATTTCAAGAAAAAAGCTAAGAAGTTGCCTTTGTTTCAAAAAATCTGCAGCTTGGTCAGTCGGTTTTTTGGCTGTGGTTTGTCCGTAAGTCAGTGCACCAAATTCCACATAGACCTGTTTGTCATTGTCAGAGAAAGGTCCAACCACGGTTTTTTTGCTAAAAGGATCATTGGCAAGAGCTTCCCAGAACTTGCTTGAGTTCGCCAAACGGTAGCTATTGCCACGATTGGAGGTCACTAGTTTGAGATCAGACAAAGAGACATTGGATACTGTTTCGATCGGTTGGAGGGTTTCGGCTGCAATGGCTTCTAGCGCATTTGGCTCGGAAACTTTTGCCGCAATGCGACCTTTCCAAACTTCGACTTCTTTTCTTTTGCGATCAAATTTCATTTTGGATAGAAGTAAGGGTTTCCTTGATTCAAAACTGACGAAATTTCCTGACGGATCCTTGGCAAGAGTCCCGTCTTTTTTTTCTTTCTCGTATTCTTTTTGCAGGTCTGCGTCAGAAATGTTGATTTTGGCTTCCACAGCATTGAGGAGATTGACCTCGGAAACAGCCACGATCCGGAAAGAAATTTTTGCCCGTTTGGCTTCGTCTTCAAGCTCCGCTTCGTTTTCTGTCGGAGTGAAAGGTTGGTCCAAAAAGTTTGGGTAAAGTGCGTATCCCGTAGAGGAATCGATACGGTAATTCATGGGAGCGGAACGGTAGATCTGTTGGTAGATTTCTGAAAGAGAACGAGAATCTTCCTCTCCGTAACCTGCTTGCGAGACAGACTCCTTGTGGATTTCACGTGCTTGTTTGGACATCTCACGTTTGATGCTAATTTCAGAAACCTGGAAACCGACAGCGGTTGCAATGTCATTGGCAATGTAAATTTCCTTCACAGTGGAGAAGGCACATGAGTTCAGAAGTTCGGGGTTTTGGGCCGTTTCTCTGCCATATTGTTGGTATCTGTAGTAACAATCACGTTTAGCGGCATTGAAGTAGTCGACCGGGATGCTCCGTCCCGCAATGGTCCCTGCTTTGGTCGAATTTTGGCCTGTGATGGCGCCTACAAGGCTTTGTTCCGCGTCACCAGGCAAAAAGGTGATGATAAGGGTTCCGACCAAAATGAATAAAAAGAGAGCAATGATTCCGCGATAGATTTTTTCTTTGAGGGTAGAGGGTTCTTCTTCGAACATAAAGGAAGCGTTTCCGTTTCCGAAGCCCTTGTAAAGAAAAAATGTGATCAAGAGATTCGCTGTTTGGCAAGATAATATAGGTAGTATGTTGTTTGCTGCCTTTGCTATGATCCTTGTGGGTGTCCTATGTTTTCTGTACGTAGCTCTTTCTCCACAAAAATCGAAGCCTGCATCTTACACTCCCAGAAAACCCCAAACTTCCGGTCAATACCGCATGCCGCAAGGCCCTTCAGTCTCTCCCCAACTGGACGAACGAATTCGAAAAGAACGGGCCATTTCTGATGACCGTCACCTTTCCTATTCTTTGCCTGAAGAACCAACTCCTTCGGTAGTTCAAAAATCGGAAGTTTTGCGCCCCACAGGGGATGGAAATCTGGAAGAGGAACCTCCTACCGCCAAAGAAAGTAGATTCCAAATTGAAGGAACTTTGTTTTTAGATTATTCCGGTAAACTTACGTTTGGTGAAGAGTCTTCGGATATTGATTCTATGGAAGATGGACTGAAAAACTTCAAACGAATCGGTTCGGGAAGTTTAAGAGAAGAGAATGGGAAGTTTTTATTCCATTCTGGAAATGTAACTTATACATACACCCCAGAAGAATTGGAGCAAGTGGTTCTCCACAACCAAGGGATTGTGTTTCTTTTGAAAGAGACAAAGGCCCCAAAACCAGTTTTTTTCACAAAAGACATTGATACCTTCAAAGATTTTTTAAAACAAGCCGCTTTAGTTTAATCGTTCCCGGTTTATCTAAATCATCGAATGAGTGGAAGCTTGGTGCCAACCAATGGAAAAAAGAAACAATCGGATTCTTTTGGGATGTTATGATCTTTTGGACATCCGATTGTTTCACATTGGGACTAGAAATTAAACTCCTCCCACCATTACATGTTTGGTGATTAGATAATCGCCTACAGATTCGGCTGACAAATCTTTTCCAAATCCGGACTGTTTGAATCCTCCATGCGGTGTTTCAGAAGCCAATGGCAAATGGTCGTTCACCCAAACGGTTCCAAACTCAAACCTTTTGGCAACTCGCATAGCGCGCGCTATATCCTTTGTCCAAATCGATGAAGCAAGGCCATAATTTACATCATTTGCTAATCTTATTCCTTCTTCCTCGTTCTCATAGGATTGGATGGTGAGAACTGGGCCAAAAATTTCATTTTGAACTACATCAAAGTTTTGTTCGACATTGGTGATCACCGTGGGTGCAAAGAAATATCCTTTTTCAAACCCTTTCGGAATTTCTCCACCAGTGAGAATTTTAGCTCCTTGTTTTTTAGCACGATCCATAAATCCTAAAACTCGTTCACGGTGGATGGCAGAAATCAGAGGACCCATTTCTGTTTGGTCCTTGAATGGATCACCCACATTGACTGCTTTCATGGCATCAACAACGGCCTCGGTGATTTTTTTCTCGAGGGCTTTGGGAACCAGAATCCTTGTGGCAGCCGTACAATCTTGGCCAGAGTTACATGTGGCACCAAACGCTGCTTTTGCGGCAAAAAGATTGATGTCTACATCATCAAAAACGAGAAGGGGAGCTTTCCCTCCGAGTTCTAAATGCACTCGTTTTAAGGAATCCGATGCGGATTTCATAATATTTTTTCCCGTTCCGGTAGATCCGGTTAGAGAAACCATACGTACGAGTGGATGGTCCACAATGGCCTGACCTGCGGCATTGCCACCAGTCACAATATTGATCACTCCATCAGGAATTCCTGCTTCTTTTGTTAGTTCAGCTAACATAAGTGTTGTGATTGGAGTTCCTGGTGCCGGTTTTAAAATGACAGTACAACCTGCTGCGAGTGCTGGTCCAAATTTCCAAACAGCCATAAGTAAAGGATAGTTCCAAGGGGCAATTTGACCAACCACACCCACTGGTTCTCTACGTAAGATGGAAGTATATCCTGGTTGGTATTCGTTTGCACGGCTTCCCTGTACGTCACGAGCTGCGGTAGCAAAAAATCGAATGTTGTCCACAGCAAAAGGAATGTCACCAGCTAAACTTAAATTTTTATAAGGTTTTCCAGCATTGAGCGATTCTTGTTTGGCAAACTCTTCTGTTTTTGCTTCTAAAAGATCTGCTAATTTCCAAATGGCTTTAGAACGTTCGCTTGGAGTGATTCCCGACCATCTGCCATCATAAAAAGCCCTGTGAGCTGCTTTTGCTGCATTGTCTACATCAGCGGCACTGGCATCAATCACTTGTGCAATCTTTTCTCCAGTGGCAGGATTTTCGATGTCCATAAGTTTCCCGCCGTTTGTATTTACCCACTTACCATCAATCCAAAGTTTATATTCATTCATACGTTTGTTATATTTCCTTTAGTGTTTTTGTTATGATAGAAAGACCTTCTTTGACAATGGATTCTTCTGCCGTGATGGGAACTAGAATCCTGATCACGTTTCCATACACACCGCAAGAGAGGAGGACAAGTCCATGTTCCAAGGCTTTTGTTGTGAGTTTTTTTGCGAGATCAGCAGAAGGTTTGTTTGCATCTCCATCTTTTACGAGTTCAAATGCAACCATTCCACCTAATCCACGTATTTCGCCGATATGGGGGTATGATTTTTTGATTTCATTTAGTTCCGCAATCAACAGTTCCCCAAGTTTTACTGACTTCTCTAAAATCCCTTCTTCTTCGATGAGATCCATCACCGCTATCCCCGCAGCACAAGCCACCGGATTTCCTGCATAAGTTCCGCCAAGTCCCCCTGGTTCGACTGCGTCCATAATGGAAGTTTTTCCAATCACTGCAGAAAGCGGCATCCCTGCTGCAAGTGACTTGGCTGTGGTAATGAGATCTGGTTTGATTCCTGAATGTTCGATTGCAAAAAGTTTTCCTGTTCTTGCAAATCCAGATTGTACTTCATCCGCAATGAGAAGGATTCCATGTTCATCACAAATGGTTCTTAGTTTTTTAAGGAAACTAGGAGAAGCAATATAGAATCCACCTTCACCTTGCACGGGTTCGATGGCAATTGCTGCCACTCGAGAAGGATCGATGTCTGCTTTGAAGAGATTGTTGAGTGCTTTGATCGAATCGTCTTCTGTCACTCCATGGTATTCCATAGGAAATGGAATGTGATATACATCGCTTGCGAAGGGACCAAATCCTTTTTTGTAAGGAACCACTTTCCCAGTAAGGGCAAGCGCCATCATGGTTCGTCCATGAAATCCACCCAGAAAACTGATGATCCCTGGTCTCCCTGTAGCTGCCCTTGCAATTTTGACCGCGTTTTCTAAAGCTTCTGCCCCAGAAGAAAATAGGATGGTTTTGGCTCCACCATCAATCGGTGCTTTCGCGTTTAGTTTTTCTGCAAGAACGATATATGGCTCATAAGGCATAATTTGGAAGGCAGTGTGCAAAACTTGGTCCACTTGTTTGTGGATGGCAGCGAGTACTTTTGGATGGCAATGTCCCGTGTTTTGGACTCCAATCCCACCACCAAAATCAATAAACCGTTTTCCTTCGATGTCCCAAATTTCTGCATTTTTCGCTTTTTCAGCAAACACTGGATAAGCGGTTGTGACTCCCCTGGGAACGTTTGCGAGTCTTCTTTCCCATAAAGTTTGGTTTGTTTGTTTTTGATTGCCCGTCATTTGATTCCTCCGAGGCAGAGATATTTGGTTACTGTATAATCATCGAGTCCGTATTTAGAGCCTTCGCGTCCCATTCCAGAGAATTTGACTCCACCAAAGGGAACTTGTTCTGAAGAAATGAGTCCTTCGTTAATTCCCACCATCCCGTATTCTAATTGTTCGGCGACTCTAAAAGTGCGAGCCATATCTTTTGTATATAAATAGGAAGCAAGTCCAAAGTCGGTATCGTTTGCAAGGCGAATGGCTTCTTCTTCTGTTTGGAAGGTTTGGATACACGAAACAGGCCCAAAGGTTTCTTCTTGAGTTACGATCATGGAAGAACTTACCGGATACAAAACTGTTGGTTCAAAAAAATTTCCACCTAGAGTATGTTCTTTCCCTCCGGTTAGGACTTTGGCTCCCTTGGATACGGCATCAGCAATATGAGTTTTTACTTTTTCAAGTGCCGCATCATTGATGAGTGGGCCTTGTTGGGCATTGGGTTCCATTCCGTTGGCAACTATGAGTTCTTTGGCTTTTTCTGCTAGTTTCTTTGCAAATATTTCCGCAACTGAAGTTTGGACTAGAAAACGATTCACACACACACAAGTTTGTCCTGTGTTCCTGTATTTGGAGAGCATGGCCCCTTTGATGGCCTCATCCATATCCGCATCTTCAAAAACAATAAAAGGAGCATTGCCACCTAACTCTAGTGAGAGTTTTTTTAAGGTAGCCGCTGATTTTTCCATTAAATAAATTCCAGTTTTTGTGGATCCAGTAAAACTAAGTTTACGAACTTCTTTACTTTCTAAAATTGTTTTTCCGATCGAAATTGGATCTCCCACTAACACGTTCCATACGCCTTTAGGAAGTCCTGCTCTTTCAGCAAGCACTGCCATCGCAAGTGCAGAGTAGGGTGTGAGTTCTGCTGGTTTCGAAACAACAGTGCATCCTGCAGCGAGTGCGGGTGCTACTTTCCTTGCAAGCATCGCCGCAGGAAAATTCCAAGGTGTAATGGTTCCCACCACTCCAATGGGTTCTTTTAAAACCAAAATCCTTGTATCTTTTCTATGGGAAGGAATGATATCACCATAGGAACGTTTTGCTTCTTCACCAAACCATTCGATGTATGATGCAGCATAGGCAATTTCTCCCCTAGCTTCTGTTAGCGGTTTTCCTTGTTCTTGAGTCATGATGAGAGCAAGATCTTCTTGGTTGTCTATCATGAGTTGGAACCATTTGCGTAAAATTCCTGCTCGTTCTTTTGCGGGACGTGATTTCCAATCATTCAGTGCTTCTTTCGCTGATTGAATGGCACGAATCGTGTCTTTTTCCTCTGAGTGAGGTATGTTCCCGATGATCTCACCGTTTGCGGGGTTATGTACTAAAATTTCTTTTTTATTTTCAGAAGGGCACCATACCCCACCAATGAAGTTTTCTTGTCGAAAAAGGTCTTTGTCTTTGATGTATTTCATACGAAACCTGTGCTTTCATCGAAATCCCAACGCATAAAAATTCCTACCTTTTTTTTGAAAACTTAGTAAGTGGTTGCTTAATTTTGGATTTTTGATATCTAATCACTGACATAAGTAAAACCAGGAGCACATAGGTTTATGAAATTCGATTTAAACAAACGAGTGATTTTTTCTGTTGCAGTCCTAACAATCGCATTTGCGGTTGCCTGCGGCAAAAAAGAAACAAAGGTTTCCGAAATCGGACAAGGCGAGGGAGAAGTTTCCATCGTTGCTTGGGCGGGATACATTGAGCGCGGTGAAACAGACAAAGGATATGACTGGGTCACTGAATTTGAAAAGAATACTGGCTGTAAAGTGAGTGTAAAAACTGCCGCCACATCTGATGAGATGGTAGCACTTATGAATGAAGGTGGGTTCGATTTAGTTACTGCATCCGGTGATGCATCCCTTCGTTTAGTTGCTGGAGGAAAGGTTCAAGAGATTAACACTGATCTTCTCCCTAGTTGGAAAAATGTAGATTCTCGTTTGCAAAATGCTCCTTGGCATACTGTAGAAGGAAAACATTACGGTGTTCCTTACCAATGGGGTCCGAACGTTCTTATGTACAACACAAAAGTATTTAAAAAAGCTCCTACAAGTTGGGATGTTGTGTTTGAAGAACAAGTTTTTCCTGATGGGAAATCAAACAAAGGTCGTGTACAAGCATTCGATGGTCCAATTTACATCGCTGATGCGGCTTTATATTTAAAACAAGCAAAACCAGAACTTGGAATCCAAGATCCTTATGAGTTGGATGAAAAACAATACAATGCTGTCATTGAATTATTAAAGAAACAAAGACAACTTGTTCCAAAGTATTGGCATGATGCTATGGTTCAAGTGGATGACTTTAAAAAAGAAGGACTTGTTGCTTCTTCTACATGGCCATTCCAAGTAAACTTACTTGTGGGTGAAAAACAACCTGTAGCTTCCATCGTTCCGAAAGAAGGTGCGACTGGTTGGGCAGACAGCACAATGTTACACAAAGATTCTAAACACGTGAACTGTGCTTACAAGTGGTTAGAACATTCATTGTCACCAAAAGTACAAGGGGATCTTGCTTCTTGGTTTGGATCTGTTCCTTCCGTTCCATCTGCTTGTAAAGGAAATGCTTTACTTGGAGACACAGGTTGTGCTGTAAACGGATTCAATAACTTTGAAAAAATTGCATTCTGGAGAACTCCAAAAGAAGATTGTTCCGGTGGAAGAAAATGTGTGCCTTATAAAAAATGGGCTGAAGACTATATTTCCATCATTGGAAGTAAATAAAATATCCTAACATTACAAGTTCTGAAGGAGAGGGAATGGACCAAGTTTACGATGTTGAATTTCAAAATGTAACAAGGAAATTCGACCAATTTATAGCGGTGGATGATGTCTCCTTCGGGATTCGAAAAGGTGAATTCTTTTCGATGTTAGGCCCTTCCGGGTCTGGTAAAACAACTTGCCTCCGTATGGTGGCAGGGTTTCAAGATACAACCTCAGGAAGGGTTCTTTTGGAAGGCGTCGATGTCACAGGCATTCCGCCTTACAAAAGAAATGTAAATACAGTCTTTCAAGACTATGCTTTGTTTCCTCACATGACCGTGGCGGAAAATGTTGGGTATGGTTTAAAAATCAAAAAAACTCCTACAAAAGAAATCGACCAAAGAGTTTCTGAAATGCTTGCCATGGTTCGCCTTCCCGATGTGGGAAATCGTAAACCTTCTGAATTATCTGGAGGGCAAAGACAAAGGATTGCGCTGGCAAGAGCTCTGATCAATCGCCCAGGAGTTTTGCTTTTGGATGAACCACTCGGTGCCCTGGATTTAAAACTCAGAGAAGAAATGCAATTGGAACTCAAAGCCATCCAAAAAGAAGTGGGGATCACTTTTATCTTTGTCACTCATGACCAAGAAGAAGCCCTCTCGATGTCGGATCGCATTGCAGTCTTTAATAAAGGTAAGGTGGAGCAAATTGCCACACCGGAAGAATTGTATGATCGCCCCAAAACAGAATTTGTTGCCAACTTCGTAGGAACTTCTAATATTCTTTCTTTGGAAGAAACAAAACGTCTTACAGGCCAAACTGGCAAAGGAATGATTCGCCCTGAGCGAGTGCATGTGTTTGCCAATGCAAAGGAAGACAATCACTCTACTGGTTACAGAACCTTTAAAGCAATTTTAAAAAGCCAAGTGTATTCAGGTGCTACATCCAAAATGCATTTTGAAATTCCCAATGGTTCGAGGATCATTGCATCCACTCAAAATTTAAAAATTTCTGCAGAACATATTGCAATTGGTTCGGAAGTGCTTGTGGGTTGGAAAGATTCCGACATGCATTTACTTTGAGGATTTGTAAATGACAACTACCTTTGATAAGTTTTTTACATTTCTTTTTTATCGTAAGGGTCTTGCGATATTTCTATTACTAGCACCACTTCTGATTTGGCTTGGGGTTGTGTATTTGGGATCTCTTTTTACACTCCTCATTCAAAGTTTTTTCTCTATCGACTCTTTCTCTGGAGTGATCAAAAGAGAATTTACTTTAGAATCTTATTATGATCTGTTCCGCCAAAGTACCAACTGGGATATCATCATTCGTACCACTACTATGGCGTTTACTGTCACGCTTGTGAGTGCAATCATTGCATTCCCGATTGCCTATTATATGGCAATGTATGCTGGTCCTAAATTAAAACCGGTTCTTTATTTGGGAGTCATGTTACCACTTTGGTCGAGTTACCTTGTGAAAGTTTATTCGTGGAAGCTCATCATGGCTAAAGAGGGGATTCTAACTTGGTTTTTGGAAGAACTTGGGCTTTTACATGTTTTGGATGTCGTTCTTTCTCTTCCTGTCATTGGTGGAACTTCTTTGTCTTTTTCTTATATAGGGATGTTTTTGGTTTTTGTTTACATCTGGCTTCCTTATATGATCCTTCCTATCCAAGCATCATTAGAACGGATTCCGAAATCTTTACTCGAAGCTTCCTCTGATTTAGGTGGTGGCCCTGCTCAAACGTTTCGTAAAGTTGTGTTGCCGTTGGCATTCCCGGGAGTGGTGGCCGGTTCTATTTTCACCTTCTCTCTCACATTAGGTGATTATATCATTCCAACCATTATTGGAAACTCAAGTTATTTTATTGGAATGGCAGTTTATACCCATCAAGGAACAGCAGGTAACATCCCTTTGGCGGCCGCTTTTTCCGTGATTCCTATCATCATTATGATGGTATATCTCATGATCGCAAAACGATTAGGAGCTTTCGATGCCCTCTAAATGGAATTTCGGAACAATTGGATTAAAAATTGCAACCGTCCTTGGTTTTCTATTTATCCATATCCCCATTTTTATCATCATCATGTATGCTTTTTCTACTGATGAGAAAACATTCCAATTTCCGTTACCAGGATTCACTCTCAAATGGTTTGGAGTGGCTTGGGAAAGAAATGATATTTGGGAAGCCATCATTCTATCTTCTCAAGTCGCGACTGTTTCCACGGTTATGGCTATCATCCTTGGAACCTTGGCTTGTCTTGCTGTCTATCGGAGTAAGTTCTTTGGAAGAGAAGTGATTTCCTTTCTTGTGATTTTGCCGATTGCTTTGCCTGGAATTGTCACTGGGATTTCACTTAGGTCTGCCATGTCTCTTTTTGGAATTCCTTTTAGTACTTGGACCATTGTGATTGCTCACGCGACGTTTTGTATTGTCACTGTTTATAACAACGTTTTGGCGAGACTGCGTCGAAGTTCTCACTCCATGGTAGAAGCATCTATGGATTTAGGTGCGAACCCTTGGCAAACATTTCGATTTGTGATTTTACCAAATATAGCCACTGCACTTCTCGCAGGTGGGATGTTGTCATTTGCATTATCTTTTGATGAAGTCATTGTAACCACCTTTACTGCGGGCCAACAGTCCACTGTTCCTATTTGGATGTTAACGGAATTCATTCGTCCTAGACAAAGACCAGTGACAAATGTGGTGGCTGTTTTTGTGATTCTTGTGACAACACTTCCAATCCTTGTAGCTTATTATTTAACGAAAGAAGATGAGGGTGGGAAAAAATAATCCCACCAAATTTCATTTGTATTGATGATTGAATTCTAAAGTTCTAAATTCCGCGTACTCTTTTATCAATTTTGACATTTATCAAAGGAATTTCACTTTCCGAAAATGAAGAAAATGGTAAAATTCCTGTATGGAAAAATTGATTCAAACACTGATCATTCCTATTGATGGTTCTCCAAGTTCTGCAAAAGCTTTGGAGTTTGGTTTAGCAATCGCAAAGGCAAGTAATGCAAAATGTTATGTTGTGGAAGTGATTGAGGATTTTGGTCCATTGCCAGGCTACTATGATGCGGCCCCTGCCGGAAAAGACAGGGTGAAATGGATCTCTGAGCAGCGATTTGAAAAGATACATCCGATTCTGGATGAGACCACAGTCAAATGGGAACGTGTGATTTTAGAAGGTTACCCTGCTGAAGAAATATGCAAACTTGCTGAAAAAGAAAAAGCCGATTTGATCGTTATTGGAAGTAGGGGTCACGGAATTCTTGGAAGATTCATTATGGGAAGCGTTTCTGATCGTGTTGTGCATTACGCGCCATGTTCAGTAACCATTGTTAGGTGAGAATGGCATAAATTTGTCAATTCATTGTTAAATTAGTTGCGCTGAATTCTATCCTATCGGAATCTACGGACTTACCCTAGAAGAGATTTTCGGTTGATCCCAATGAAGGTTTTTGATAAAGAAGAATTCCCAGCAGTTTTACCTCTTGATAAAAGATACACTCGGACTTATTTCCAAGACGACAGTTTCGTTTCCAATATTCGAAGGGCTCTCCCTCGAATGGTTACGGCTGTTGTCATGGAAGAAGATGTTTTTCCTAGGTTAAACCAAGGGGAAATTGACTTTTTGCTACAATACTATGCAAAAAGACAAGATTCTAGTGGGAGTTATTACCAACTCAAAACAATTCCGTATCGCATTCGTAAAGAATCAGCAGAAAAGATTTTATCGGAAGCCGAGATTGATGATACGCAGAGAGATTTTATTAGTAAGTTTTATCATTTTGATGCAGAATCCCAACATTATATTCTAAATGATAAGGTTACAGAATCAGATGAGATTAGAATCCTTCAAATTGTTAAACGTCGAGACTACTATGTTGGCAATGTAGAGAAATCGAAAATATCTGCAATCTTCGAGCCAATTGAAGCAATTCCCAAAAAAGATACTTTTTTTGCGAATTTGTATATTCCTCCGAATCATAAATTTTTTTCACCACCCAATCTAAAACATATTTCGGGAATGCAAATTGTAGAAGCCGCCAGACAATTCGGAATTTCTTGTAATCATATGTATGGGAAGGTTCCCTTTGAAGGAGTCACCTTTTTATTGTTATATTTAAACTCAGAGTTTTTTCAATATGCAAAGATGAATATGCCGATTAAACTCCGAGCCAAAGCCATCGAGACCAAAAACAGTAAATCAGGTTATTGGAACTACTCGAAATTAGAAATCACTGCCTACCAGGAAAATCAGGAAATCACTCGTATTGAAATGGCCGCAAGTATCCTGCCTTTAAAAGTATACAAACGCTTAAAAATTACTCAGGAAGAAGTTTATGAAATTGATCCCAGATTCCGCATTCTGGATCAATTTAAGAATAACATTTCAGTTAGGGATAATGGACGTAATATCGTCTCAACCATCGAAAATATTTCTAGTTCTGGGTTTATGGTGCGCTGCTCAGGGATCCATCCGGGTGATTTGGCCAATAGTGGGCAGCTCGAATTTTTTATGCATTTTGATATTGTGGGTTTTGTCCATGGAACTTGTATTTTATTATGGATCAAAGAAGACGATAATAATGAAGACACTTTCTTTGCCGGGTTTCGTTTCGAGTCGATTTCTGAATTAGATAGAGCCAATGTAAAGGAAGCAATCAATCGTTATGGAAGATTGATTGAAGAAAGGGAAATCCAATGAGCGGAAAAAAAGTAGCATTAGTAACCGGAGGGACCTCTGGTTTAGGAAGATCCATCGTCCTTGAATTTGCAAACGCTGGTTATGTGGTTGGATTTTGCGGGAGAAGAAAACAAGAAGGGGAAGAAACCCTGGCTCTCCTGGAAAAACAAGGTGGAACGGGAATGTTCGTCCGTTGTGATGTCACACAATCGGAAGCAGTTCGTAATTTTGTTGAATCAATTGTCTCAAAGTATGGTTCTGTTGATGTTGCGGTCAACAATGCAGGAATTTCTGGGGTTTTGAAGGCAACTGCAGATTATCCATTAGATATTTTTGATTCTGTAATGGATGTAAATTTAAAAGGAACCTTTCTTTCTATGCAATTTGAGTTAAAACAATTTTTGGCTCAAGGGAAAGGGGGAGTCATTATCAATGTTTCTTCGGCACTTGGTGTTCGAGGAAAAGAAAAAGCGGGTCCTTATTCGATGACTAAACATGGAATCATTGGACTTACTAAGTCCGCCGCTCTGGAATACGGATCTTCCGGAATTCGGGTTGTAGCTCTTTGTCCTGGCGGGATCCAAACAGAAATGGATGATGTTTTTTATGCCAATGTACCTAACCCGGAAGAGGTAAAAAAGGAAAGGATGAAATCTTACGCTTTGGGTAGAATGGCAACTCCAGAAGAAGTTGCAAAAACTTGTGTCTGGTTGTCTACCGATGGCGCTGCCTTCATCACTGGGGCTGTGATACCTGTCGACGGTGGCAAAACAGCTAGATAACTAGATAAGGGATTTTTGTGTTCACAGTAGGGAAATATAAAGCAATTAAGGAATTCCATTTAGGAAAAAGGAGTTCCGTTTATATCGGAGAATCTTCATCCGGAAATCCCGTTGTGATTAAGTTACTGAATCGCGACTATCCGGACAACCAGGAGATCACTCGCTTTAAAAGTGAATTTGAAATCCTACGATCCATTGATTCCCATTATACATTAAGACCTTTAGATCTAGAATCTTATCAAAATACTGTTGCCATTGTTTTCCCACATGTTGGGTATACCGATCTCGCCAAATTACAGTTAAGTGGTAAATATAGTAATATTGCAACTTTTTTGAATATTGCTATCGAAGTTTGTAAGGCATTAATTGATATTCATAAAGCAAAAATTGTACACAATGATATCAAAGCACAAAATATAATTTATAATCCAGATACCGGTGACTTAAAGATCATTGATTTTGGTTCAGCCACTCTTCTCACTCACCGGAATTTTTATCTTCCGATGAATCAGAATTTAACGGGTACTTTGGCTCACATCTCTCCTGAACAAACAGGACGAATGAACCGAACTGTAGATTATAGAACAGATTTTTATTCCTTCGGTGTCACCTTATACCAGTTAATTACTGGTGATCTACCATTTTTATACACGGATAGTTTGGAGATGGTTCATGCCCATCTAGCAAAAACTCCTCTTTCACCACAAGAGAGAAGTGGTGCACCAAAAATTATCTCTGATCTGATTATGAAACTTTTGGAAAAAAATCCAGAAGATCGTTATCAAACAGCTACTGGTTTACTTTCTGATCTTTCTGCAATCCAGTCTGTTCTTTTAGGAAATGGGCGAGACGCACTACATCAGTTCCAAATGGAACTTGCAAAAAATGATAAATCTTCTCGGTTTCAAATTCCAAAAAAATTATATGGAAGAGAAAACCAACTTCAAATTTTTGAAGAAAAGTTTCTGGATGCAACAGAAGGTCGGATAGAAATTTTTCTGATCTCTGGGCGTTCTGGGATTGGAAAGTCTGCTCTCATCAATGAAATTCAAAAACCAGTAACCCGAGAAAAGGCATATTTTACTTCTGGGAAATTTGATTTATATAAAAAATCAATTCCTTATCGTGCGATCAATTTGGCCTTACAAGGACTTGTGCGCCAATTACTTTCTGAAAGTGAATCTTCGGTAAAAGAATGGAATCGCATTCTGAACGATGCTCTGGGTGCAAATGCAAAGTTGATCATTGATGTGGTTCCAGAGTTGTCACAGTTGTTAGGGGAGAAGACAGCTCCCCCAGAACTGGATGGAATAGAAACAGAAAATCGATTTCATTTAGTGTTTCGAAAATTTTTGCGTACCATTTGTACGAAAGAACATCCTGTTGTTCTTTTTCTGGATGATATGCAGTGGGCAGACTCTTCAAGTATTCTTCTTTTGAAGGAAGTTCTCACAGATCCTGAAATTTCTCATTTTTTTATTATTTTATCTTATCGTGACAATGAAGTATTCCCCACAGATCCGTTTTTTCGTTTACTAGAAGAACTTCGTGAACATCTAATCCCTGTTACTGAGATTCGATTGGAGCCACTTCGTGAAAGGGATGTTGCTTCCCTTGTTTCGGAAACCTTAGTTGTTCCTGAGTCTGAAATTCGACCTATTGCCGAAGTTCTTTGGAAAAAAACAAAAGGAAATCCATTTCATGTGAATGAAATGTTTAAGAATCTCTATGAGAGATCTTATATTTATTTTGCGGATGATCATTGGTCTTGGGATAAAGATAAAATTGATTCAGTTAATATTTCTGATAATGTTATCGATTTAATCATAGATAAAATTAATTTACAAACCCCTGAGTTGGTAGAAGCGTTAAAACTTACTGCCTGTATCGGGAACTGGTTCCGCCATGATATTTATGCAACCATCGCGGAGAGGCCTTACCATAAGGCTTCCATGGATTTGGTTTCTCTTGCTAATGAAGAATTTTTAATTCTTGGGTTAGAGGATGCAAATTTCACTCATGATAAAATCAGGGAAGCAATCTACAAAATTATTTCTCCTGAAGAAAAATCTAAACTTCATTATAAAATAGGGAAAACTTATCTTTCTATTCTTTATAAGTATAAGTTAGAAGATCATCTGTTTACAATTGTGAACCAACTGAATTTGGGTGCTTCCCAGATGAAGGGAAGTGAAGAATTGGCCGAGTTGCGAGTGTTAAATGAGAAGGCTGGATTTAAAGCATTAAATTCATCCGCTTATGATGCTGCTTTTACTTTTTTCGATAGAATGGTTGGGCTTATGTCTGACAATGAGTGGAGTTCTGAATATGAAAACACTCTGAAATTACATTTAGCTTATGCAAGATCGGCCTATCTCTCTAAGAACTTTGAAGCTGCCGAAAAAAGTTTTAATTATATTCTAAGTTTCGTACGAAACGATTTGGATAAAATTTTAGTTTATGAGCTTCAATCATCAATGCTTGTGACTCAAAACAAAATGAAAGAGGTCTTAGAAACTCTTAAACAAGCATTAAAACTTGTCGGGGTAAGATTACCCAAAAAAGCAACTCCTCTATCTCCACTTAGTGAAATTTTAAAGTTTAAACTTAAATTAGGTCGAAAGACTATCGAAAGTTTGGAAAACCTCCCCGTTTCAGAAGATCCAAAATATTTAGCAATCATGAGACTTCTCAATGCTTGTATTGCTCCTTCTTTTTTAGCAGAACCAAATTTATTTCCAGTGATTGTTTTGAAATTGGTCAACCATACTCTCCGATATGGATTATCTGAGATCAGTGCCTTTGGGTTCTGTGCTATGGGAATGATCCAAGGTTCTGGCCTTGGTAATTATGAAGATGGATTAAAATTTGGCCAGTTAGGTGTTCGGTTACTTGATTCCTTAGATGCTAGAACTTTTAGATGTCGAACTTTGTTTATGTTTGCATGTATGATTGCTCCTTGGAAAAATCATGCGAGAGATGGACGTTCTATATTTTGGGATAGTTTTCTTGCCGGAATGGAAACAGGAGATTTACAATACTCGGCTTATTCTTTAAATAATATCCATTTCCAAGGTATGTTGTTTCGGGAAAACTTGGAAGACCTTTATAAAAGCCAACTTCGTTACGATGCCTCACTTCTCAGTTTACGCCAAAACCATGCTTATCAGGTACATCGTTTAAATCTTCAATTGGTTGAGAATATGAGAGGGGAATCTGCTGACCCAATGAATTTAGAGGGTCGGTATTTTTCCGAATCGGAAACTGTTTCTGAATGGTTGGCTACTGGAAATGCAAATGCTCTTTTTGACTATAACTTATGTAAGTTGCGAATTGAGTATTTCCTAGGTGATAAATTAAAGGCTTATGAATATTCTTTAAAATTGGATTCTTTGGAAGGTGCAATGTTCGGAATGATGTTTGTTCCTGAACATGTGTTTTTTGGGGCTCTTGTCGCCTTTTCTCTCATTGTTGATGATCAAACTCCTCCTGGAGTGACGAAAGCTGCTCTCAAAAAGAGATTAGTGAATTTTGGAAAACGAATGAAGGTATGGGCAAAAAGTTCTCCTGAAAATTTTGCTCATAAATATGAAATTATCTCGGCTTTATTACTTTATATTGCAAATGAAAAAACACAAGCAGTGATTGCTTGTAAGGCAGCCATTTCTTCCGCTCGAGAATTTAGTTATATTTTAGAAGAAGCAATAGCAAACGAATTTCTGGTTCGAATGTGGAAGGAAACAGGGTTTGAACAATACAGTAACCTACATTTGGTGGAAGCACATTACCGATATGGTAAATATGGATTTTTGTCTAAGGTAAAACAACTAGAAGCCAATCATATCGCGTTAAAAAAATACATTGGGAGAAACTTCCGAACTGATTCTACGGATAGCCTTTCCTTGTTTAGTACAACCAAAGATATTTTTGGTGATGTCGGTTCTTCCTTAGATATCAATACGGTAATCAAAGCATCTCAAACTATTTCTGGAGAAATTCAGCTCAATCGTCTTTTGGAAAAGATGATGAAAATTCTAATTGAGAATGCTGGTGCGGAGAGGGGATATTTTATTTTAAAATCTGACTCAGGGTGGCAGGTTTTGGCCGAATCAGAGGCAGAAAAAGAATCTGTTTTTGTTTATTCAGAATCTCCTTTTGCCATTGATTTTTTAGAGCCTGTTGCTTATGTGAATCAGAATAAAATTCCTTCGCAAATTATTGGTTATGTGGTGAGAACAGGGCTTGTTGTGATTTGTGGAGATGCTGCTAGGGAAGGGGATTTTAAAAATGATCCTTATGTAAAAATGACCCTTCCTAAATCTCTACTTTGTTATCCAATTTTGAGCCATGGGACTGTGGTGGGTATTGTTTATTTGGAGAACAATCTTACTACAGATGCATTCACTCCTGGTCGTGTGGAAATTCTTAAAATTTTATCTTCGCAAATTGCTGTTTCAATTGAGAACTCTCTTCTTTATACTAACCTAGAACAAAAAGTTGATGAGCGAACTAAAGAATTGAATTATGCGTTAACGGAAGTTAAGGGTTTGAAAGAGCAACAGGATGGCGATTATTTTTTAGCTTCATTACTGATTGAACCATTAACACAAAATCATGCTAGTTCATCGAATATGAAAATTCAGTTCCTTACCGAACAAAAAAAGAAATTTTCTTATAAGCAGTGGAGTTCTGAAATTGGTGGGGATCTATGTGTATCTTCCTCTATCCAGTTGCAAGATAAGAAGTATATTGTTGTTTTGAATGGTGATGCTATGGGTAAGTCCATGCAAGGAGCGAGCGGGGCTCTTGTGATTGGATCCGTATTTGAAGCCATCATTAAAAGAAATGGGCAGTCCGATGAAGGTCGTGACATCACTCCCGAAAAATGGGTGAGTAATGCTTACATCGAATTACATAACACACTTGTGACCTTTGATGGTTCAATGCTTATATCTATGTTTCTTTGTTTGATTGATGATGAAACAGGTTTTTTCTATTTCCTCAATGCAGAGCATCCAAGACCGGTAATTTATCGTAATCGTAATACTTTTTTCCTACCACATAACTATGTTTGTGCGAAGTTAGGGTTGTTAGCATCTAAAAAGGCTCTGCAAATCAATACCTTCCAGTTAGAAAAAGGAGATGTATTGTTGATTGGTTCCGATGGCCGAGATGATATCCTCATTGGTTCTGAAATCGAAATGGAAGTAAATGAGGATGATGAATTATTTCTTAAAACAACACTAGAAGGTCAAGGGGATTTAGAATCCATTCGTGATGCTATTAAAAGTCATGGTGAGTTAATTGATGATTTGTCTTTGATCCGAGTGGAGTACACGGGTGACGGATCACCGATCCATATTCCAAACAACCATCCAAAACATTTTGTTTACCTAAGAGCATTGACTTTATACAAACAAAAAAAATGGTCTGATGTGGAAAGGATGATTTCAGGGAATTTTGATTCCATCCACGAAGCCCCGCTTTCCGTCCAAAAGATTTATTTGTATACTGAATACAGAATGTCTGCCTTCCCTTTGGAATTTGCTGTAAAATATATACAAAAAAATCCATCGGACAGCCTAACACTTTTCTACATTGCCGAGGCATTGTTTAAAAATGGTGATTTTTCGGCGGCTTTTGACTATTCGGAAAGAGTGCAGTTGAGGCGTCCTTACCACAAAGAAAACAATATTTTATTTGCTCGACTCTTGGAACTTCGGCGAAAATAAATCATCTTATGTTATCCGTCGGGAACGACATCGTAGAAAACCAGAGAATTCGTGAACTTCTAGAAAAACACGGGGACCGGTTCCTGAAGCGAGTTTTTACCGAAGAAGAAGTGGAATATTGCCACAAACACAAAGATCCCGTCCCCTTCCTTGCGGGTCGATTTGCCTGCAAAGAGGCCGTCATTAAGGCCCTAAACCTAAATCCTGGGGAAGTGGCCGATATGCGGGAGATTGAACTTGCTGGTACAAATTTTGGTAAAAAAACGCTAGTCATCCATGGGAAAACTGAGAAGTTTTTCCGAGAGAAAGGATTTACGAACAGTTCCGTTTCCATCAGCCATGCTGACCATTACGCCACTGCCGTTGTCGTTTTTTACAAGGAGCCCAAATGATCGTTAGTGATAAAATGAAGGCAGTTCTGGTTCATTATAACCAAGCTCTTTCTTTGTATAAGTCGCGAAAGTTCGCAGAAGCAAAAGAAGAGTTCAAAAAAGGACTAGCGATTCATCCCGAAGATGGCCCTTCCAAATTATACATCGAACGTTGTGATGATTATATCGCAGACCCCCCACCAGAAGATTGGGATGGGGTGTACAATATGAAAACTAAATAGGAACTATGTCAAAAAAAGAAATGCAAACAACCATCACCGAACACGGAGTCATTGCCACCATTCTCGGAAAAGAAACAGCATTCAGTGGAACTTTAGCCTTTAAAAAACCGTTACAAATCTCTGGCGACTTCACCGGTGAAATCATCTCTGATGGTTATCTAGTCATCAGTGAAGGAGCACGAGTTAAGGCGAACATCAAAGCCGGAACCGTTGTTGTTGGTGGTACCATCATTGGAAACGTAACTGCTACACAAAGATTGGAGATGTTATCCACTGGGAAAGTGCAAGGTAACATTCGAACCGCTAAACTACAAATTGCCGATGGTGTTGTATTTGACGGAAATTGTGAAATGCTAAGTAGCGAAGAATCTTAGTTTGTGGCAATTTCATCCTTATAGCCTACTTTTATTTTTAGCATTCGGCTTCAATCTTGTATTGGGGCTTTTCGTTTTAAAATCCTTCCGCCTAGACCTTGTTAAATACCTTTTAATTTTAGTTTTCGGTTCCATGATGTGGACCGGATTCTATGGAATTGATTTTGTATTTATCAGTCCTGATTTTCACAGATCCTTTATTGCACTTTTATACATTGGTGTTGCCATTGCAAACTTAGGAATGGTTCTTGTTTCATTAGAATTTACACAAAACAAACATTTGTTGACAAAGAAGTTTTGGGTTCTTTTAACGATTCAACCACTTTTAACATTAGCTATTTGTGTTTTGGATCCAATCTTTAAAACTTTAACACTTGATACTTATTTAGTGAATGTCAATGGAAGGATTCAGTGGGTTCAGGAAACTAATATAGGTGGATTTATTGTTTCTTATTTTTTTTCTTTTTGTTGGTCTTCATTTGTTGCGTATTTATTAATCAAAGGTATTTTTATATCAAAATCAACAGAAAGGCGACGTTACCTGTTGATTTTGTTTTCTTATTTATTCATTTGGGTCACTGCGATTTTACATAAATCAGGTTTTCGACCTCTGCCAGGACTTAATATCACCGCTGTCATGAGTACAATGCAGGTGATTCTAATTTTCTTTGCCATTGGATACTATCGAATGTTTGATCTTGTTCCTTTGGTCCGGGGAGAAATTGTAGATGAGTTAGATGAAGCAGTTGTGATTCTTGATTTTAACCATAGAATTGTGGATTGGAATATGGCCGCCGAACATTTGTTCCAGATTGCCTCAAAAAATTCCACTTTACTTTCGCATAAATATTTTTTTTCTTCTGCACCCGGCATCATTTCTAAGTTAGATCATCTTTCTGAAAAACGTACTCTCACAAAATGGATTTGGGAAAAAGACGAGAAATATTGGGAAGTTACCGCCAAACAGATTCGTGATGCAAATCGCAAAAAAATTGGAATGGTTCTTGTTTTTCGAGACAATACTGAACAAAGAAATTTAGAAAAACAAATGTCTAACGTGAACCGTGAACTCATGGTAGCTAACGGTACTAAGGATCGGTTTTTATCAATCATATCTCATGATTTACGTGGCCCCCTTGCTGGAATTAAGATGTTACTTAAAGTTTTAAATGAGGATATGAAAAAAAAGGAAGATGCTCTTGCGGGGATGACACAATCTCTTGTTGATGCAACGGAGTCTGTTTTTTCCTTATTAGAAAACCTTTTAGAATGGTCTAAGTTACAAAGAGGTGAAGAACAGTTTCGTCCACATTATTACCGGCTAGATAATATCGTCAGAGAATGTTTGGAATTGTTTACTTTGAGTGCTTCCAGTAAAGGTATTAGTTTAGAAGTAGAGATTCCTTCTCATGCGATGGTTTTCTGTGACGATCGTATGATTGTTACAGTGGTGCGAAATTTAGTTTCGAATGCACTAAAGTTCAGTCATAATAACGGAAAAGTTTTAATTCAAGCGAAAGATCAAGGTGATGATTGGAAAGTCTCCGTTTTAGATTCTGGAGTAGGTATGTCAAAGGTTATCCTTGATAAACTTTTTAAGGTCGGAGAAGTCATTAAATCTACCGGTACCCAAGGCGAAACGGGAAATGGAATTGGTCTTTTGCTTTGTAACGAATTTGTTACTGTCAACGGAGGGACTTTGTTTGCTGAGAGTGATGGAGTTTCTGGTTCTAAGTTTGTTTTCACCATTCCTAAAAAAATCAAAGAGGAGATCATTTCATGAACAAGGTAATTGTAGTTACTGGTGCCACTGATGGTATCGGGCGGGTATGCGCTCATTCCTTTGCCAAAAACCAAGATGAATTAATTTTAGTTGGTCGTAATGCTGATAAATTAGCTGCACTTGTGTATTCCTTACAAACCACTGGTGCCGTAGTCCATTCCTATATAGCGGACCTATCGTCGGCAAAAGAAACTTTTTTATTATCAGAAACGATTCGAAAAAATCATCCAAAGATTGATGTTTTATTGAATAATGCAGGTGCATATTTTGATCAACATACGCTTACCAAAGAAGGGCTTGAATCTACATTTGCATTGAACCATTTAAATTACTTTGTTTTGACGCTTGGTTTACTACCTAGTTTAAAAAAAGCGGGAGAGGCAAGAATAGTGAATGTGGCATCACGTGCACATATGGGTGTATCTTTAGATTTTAACGATCTATTAGGTGCTAAGGATTATTCAGGTTGGAAACAATACCAAAGATCCAAACTTATGAATATTTACTTTAGTTATGAACTCGCCGAACGTTTGAACCAAACAAAAATTACAGTTAATTGTTTACATCCAGGATTTGTGAAAACTAAATTTGGGCAAAATAACGAAGGTTTAGCGAAGATACTGTTGACGTTTGCTCAAAACGTTTTTGCAATTTCGGAAGATAAGGGTGCGGAAACATCAATTTTTTTGGCCACAGATCCATCATTAACATCTGTGTCCGGTAAATACTTTGTTAAAAAGAAGATAACAAAAAGTTCTGACGAGTCTTATGAAATTTCTGCACGAAGAAATTTATGGGCTTACACAGAAGATCTTTTGAAACATAAATTTAGTTTTAAATTTCCTGGTTTTTGAGTATGGGATTCAAACACCAAAGAGAACCAATCCAAATTCCAGTTCCCGGAGGGAAAACCATCTCGGAACATTTTGGTATTCCGTCTACGGGAAATTCGGATGTCTCCATTGCCCATATGATCGCTCCCAGTGGATGGGGTGAACCTTCACAAACACCTAACTTCGATGAGTTTACTCTGATGGTTCGTGGTAAAAAACAAATCGAAGTCGCTGGGAAAGTCGTAATTTTATCTGCAGGTGAATCCATTTTTATAGAAAAGGGAACCAAGGTAAGATATTCAAATCCATTTCCAGAGGAAGCAGAATACTGGTCAGTTTGTAAGCCAGCTTTTTCGATAGATTTAGTGAATCGGGAAGAAGAGATATAAGGGTCATTCAGATATGGGAACTGAGGAGAAACCAACAGCAGATTTAAGTTTCTTAAAAAAAGAAATGAAACGTGTGCTTTTTTCTAAAGGTTCTCTTATTATCCAGCAATACTCGTTAGGTGATTCTTTTTATTTTATAGAATCTGGGGTTGTCGAAGTTTGGAAATATTTGGATGAGAGTAAACAAGAAATTCTTGTGATCGGTGATTTAGTTTCCGGTGATTATTTTGGAGAAATTGCTCTAATTGATTCAGCACCTCGTACTGTTAATATTTCTGCAAAGGAAGATTCCGTTCTTTATGAACTTACGCGAGAAGATTTTCATCGTTTGATTCAGACTAATCCCGATATGACATTAACTCTTTTAAAGTTGTTAACTGCCAGGATTCGCAACGCAGAACAAAGAGAAAATCAGGTTCTCATTCAGAAAAATAGGGAACTTCGTTTGCAGAATGAAAACTTGGAAGAAATTGTTAAAGAAAGAACGGCCAAGTTGACCCAATCCTTAAAAATCATCCAAGAGGATTTAGAAACGGCAAAAACAATCCAACAGAACATTTTACCATTGGGTTTAAGATATGTTGCACACTTGGATTTTGGTTCGGCATTTGAGCCTATGGCGGAAGTTGGTGGAGATATATTTGATGTGATTCGTTTAGAAAAATCTAAGATCAGATTATTTTTAGCAGATGCTATCGGTCATGGTGTACAGGCGGCACTCATTACGATGGCGATCAAGGCTGAATACGATCATATTAAACACAATCGTAATTATCCTGCAGATGTTCTTTATGAATTAAATCGAATTTTTATAGACCGGTATGGAAAAAAGTCCAACCAGTTCACTGCAGTTATTGTTGATTTAAATTTAGAAGAAAACCAATTGACCTATTCTTCCGCAGGTCATAATGAACCTTATGTAGTGAAAAAAGATGAAATCATCGCTCTCACAGAGTCTGGAGTTATGTTGGGTTTAGAGAAAGATGTCGAATACTCAAATCATTCTTTGGCTTTTGGTTTGGGGGATCGATTGTTTATGATTTCTGATGGATATTTGGAACAAGAAAATGAAGAAGGAAATCTTTTGGGAGAGACCAAATTGCTTTCCAGTTTTGCATCTGCTAGAAGTCTGGATCTAAATTTGGTCGATACAATTAGTTCGCTCATGAATGATTTTCATTCATTTAGAGGAAGTTCCTCTATGATGGATGATGTTACGATTCTTGGAATCGGTACTTCGTATTAAATAGGAGATTTGTTTGGGTTTAATCATTGCATACATTTTATTTCTTTTGAATTTATTGTCGATCATACCAACTATGTACCCGCTATATATTTGGAAGTTGGTAACGACTGGTTCGCTCAGAAGGCTAGGCGACAGATTGTTGTTAAAAGTTGGAGAGATTTGGATCGAAAACAACTATAGAATTTCGAGATTTTTATACGGCGTACAATTCGAAGTGATTGGTGATGGTTATAAGGATTTAAAAAAAGATGGGCGTTATATGATCATTTGTAACCACCAATCTTGGTCTGATATCTACATCATCCAATCTGTTCTAAATCGTAGAATTCCTCTCATTCGTTTTTTTATTAAAGATTCTTTGAGATATGTTCCGATTCTTGGGCATGCCTGGCTTGCTCTTGATTTCCCTTTTGTAAAAAGAAGTACCAAGGAGCAGTTAAAAAAAAATCCAGAACTTGCTACTAAAGACTTAGAAAACGTTAAAAAAGTTTGTGAGAAGTTTAATGGGATGCCTTTTTCAATTTTAAACTTTCTCGAAGGTCATCGTCGGACCCCAGAACGCGTCAAAAAACTACTGAAAAAAAATCCCTACCAACATTTACTTCGCCCGCACAGTGGTGGAATCTCGGTTGTATCTACGGCACTAAAGAATTCGCTTGATGCTTTTATTGATTTAACGATAGTTTATCCTACAGAAAATCCTAGTTTTCTGGAATTGATGCAAGGTAAAATTCGTAAACTAAAAGTGTTTGTGGATGTGATCCCTGCCTCAGAAGTTCCAATAGAAGAAAACGAACAGTTCGCACCTATGTCTAAAAAAATGAAACGATGGGTGGACGAAAGATGGGCTTTGAAAGATACTTTGATCGAAAAGGAAAAACAATCAAAATGAAACAGAAATATATTCTAATCTATCTATTTGTTTTCTCTGCCTTCTTTGCATGTAAGTCATTTGACCCAGTGGCTTACGAACCTCCCACCAAACCAGAATCCGTTGGTGTTTATACACCTAACACAGAATTGCAAAAGTCAATTCTACTCGCAATTGGTAAGGTAAAAGGTTTGGAATCTTTAGAAGTAGATACTGATGGCAATATTTATGGAGGAGATAAAGACGGTCGTATCATTCGCATTACCCTGAAAGGGGAAATTAAACCAATTGCTAAAACTGGTGGGCGTCCACTTGGAATTCAGTTTGATAAATTAGGGAATTTAATTATCGCAGATGCCTACCGTGGCCTTCTTTCTTTGGATAAAGAAGGTAAGATTACGGTTCTTGTTTCCGAATACAAAGGCAAACCATTTAAATTTACGGATGATGTTGATATTGCTTCGGATGGAAAAATTTACTTTTCTGATGCTTCTGTATATGAACAAAAAGAATACTTATATGATCTTTTGGAAGCAAGACCATATGGGCGTGTTTTTGTTTACGATCCAAAAACGAAAGAAACCGAATTACTTGCGGACGGCTTATATTTCGCAAATGGGATTGCTTTATCTAAGAATGAAGACTATTTGCTAGTGAACGAAACTTATCGTTATAGAATCACTAAACTTTGGTTAAAGGGTCCGAAAAAAGGCTCCAAAGAAACAGTGATTGAAAATTTACCTGGTTTCCCAGATAATATCACTCGGAATGAATCTGGGGATTTTTGGGTGGCTCTTTTCACAGTAAGAAATGACCGAATGGACAATATGCATCCTTCTCCTGTTGTCAAAAGGATGATTTCTTTTCTTCCTAAATTCCTTTGGCCAAAACCAGAACCATATGGATATGCGCTTAAGATGGATGGAAATGGAAAGGTGCTTATGACTTTACAGGATCCAGGTGGAGAACATTTAAAAGAAGTAACGAGTGTATTAGAGAAAAAAAGACAATTATATATTGGAAGTTTGTACAACGACCGAGTGGGAATTTACGTTTTACCTTAGATACGAGTTAGTAAAAATCGATACTCTGCAATCAGCCATATTCGCTTTCGCACCTAACCAATATTGTATTGGTTAAGGTGTGCAGGCTTGATCATATTCTACAGCACCTAGACTAACAGCACCATCACTTCCCGGCCTCGTCCCACTTCCATTAAAACTATCTGTAATGATTTGGTTTGTTGATTTTGTAATCAAACAGGGACTCGTCGTTTTCGGAGTATAAACTGCAATCGTTCCAAAGTTTAACACAAAGTCGGGATCGATATTTAGGTTATTCCCAAAGTTGGCGGCAGTTCCAAGTGGTACAGAACAACTGAGTGTACCGGGAATTCCGCCGGCACAGATAGAATAAATTGACGCATTATGATACACATGATTGGGGCAGTTAAATAATACATTATACTTAATTGCAGTTTGAATGCCTAGGCCTGCGTTATAAATACAAGTATTACTGCCTGTGTTACTATTCACCATAAACACATTGTTTTGAATGTCCATGGAAGTGGAAAGACTCGCAATGAATAATGCGGTTTCAGTTGATGTATCGCTGATTCCACTGTTCACAGTATTGTGATAAATTCTTAAGGGAGTAGTCACACTTGATATTTCTATTCCTCTTGCATAGTGTGAACTTCTACCATTTTGAATCCAATTATTGGAAACTAACATCGCTCCAGCAGAAGATAAACTAATCCCTGCTACCGTAGAAGAGGTTGAACCTCCGTTGACCCTTCCTAAACGAATGTAATTTCCGGAAATAATAGAAGCTGTATTCAGTCCGTTACCTCGAATCCCATATACCAATGCCGTTGCGGTCGTTGATGAGTCACCCACTGTAATGGAATTGTTCTCGAAGGTAGCAGTGGTTCCTCCTCCAAACATATAGATTCCAGAAGCTGTTGAGAGGAAGGTCGGTGTTGACACATTTCCTACTTCGATCACATTTCTTCTAACGATATGTCCACTCAAAAGAAAAACACCATAAGATTCAGTCCCGCCGTTTCCACTTCGGATTAAGTTACCTTGTGTGGCAGAACCGATTTCCACGCTGGTTGCTACACTGATCTTCACTCCAGAAGACCTGTAGGAGTTTAGGGCGTTGATAATATTTCCAGAAAGAATGCCTGTGGAACTAGCTCCGGAAGTGATTTCGAATCCTACACTTGTGGAACCAGTTGATAAAACAGGGTCTGCATTCATACTCTCAGCAGTGATGGCATTCCCTCGGATGTTTGAAACAATCATTCCGGCGGATCCTACATATTGAACTCCTTTGGAATTGGCGTTGATGATCGAATTAAGGCCTCCGCTAGAAATGGAATTGGAGAGAAGGACTGGAGTCAGAGTGCCCACTGAGGACATATATACCCCGACAGAAGTGCAAGCATCCGCACTACATCTGCCACCACCGATCACATTAAGTATCAAGTAAGGATTGCTATTTAGGGCAAATATTCCGTAAGTCCCACTAACTGCCCTTCCTCCTCCGACCTTGTTATTAATGAAACGGACGAAACTTGTCGCATTTAAGGATACACCGGCCATGTAAGGCGCGGGAGTTAAACCTGCTTGTATATCAAATCCAGAAACGACAGTGGTGGTCGTAACAGTAAGGTCTGCAAATATGGGGGCACAGGGATTTGTTGCTGTTGCGGCTGCGCAACTAGCAGGTGTAGTGGCCATCGTTATAATGGATGTATCCAGCGTTGTATCTTGACTTGAAAATCCAGTAGTATAACTTCCGTAAAGGGATACACCAGAAACGAGTTGGATTCGATCTCCAACGGCCGAAGAATCGTAGGTGCCGGCTTCTACAAGTACAGCACAGTCTCCGCTGGCACATCCACCGAAGTCATCGATGGCAGCTTGGATATTTCTTTTCGGTGATGCGGCAGTATTACCAGGATTTATATCAAATCCGGAAGCAGAAACATAACGAATGTTCGATGGAATCAGATAAAGTAAAGTGACTGATGAGGAAAGGGGATGTCCACCCACACTATTACAGCTGAGTGTTAGGGTTTTATGACCAGCGGCCCAGGAATCTGTCGCTGCTGGTGAAACAATGAGAGTGTCATTCGTTAGAGTGGTTGTTGCCACTGCAAACTGGATTGGCATACTCAAAGTAGTGTTTAATGTACCACTGGACCCAACACAACTGCCGGCATTGATTTCATCCGAAAATTGTAACCGAAGACTTTCTGTCGGTTGGAGAACCCCTCCATTGGAAGGATTCATACTTAAGACACTAAAACAATTGGCAAGAACAGATATGGTTCCCGTTACGGTTCCTCCTGTAGAGGAAAGAACACATTGGTGGTTTGCTGGGGTGGAAATGATTTGAAGACTATACGAATTGTTTGTTATGATGTTTGTCGGGAACCGGTGTAATCCGTTGGTGGAAATGGTGAGTAACTCTGTATTATTATTCCGAATGGATAATGTTCCCGATGCGATCCCGACGGCGGTGACTTCAATGGGGAAGGCAGTTGATGTACAAGCGATTGTAATATTGGTAATATTGGTTCCAGCGATGGTTCCAGCACCGTTTGTTGTGACACAATTTTGGACTGGATGATTTGGTTGTGTGGTCACGGATACATTATAAGTAGTTCCATCTAAATAGGTTTGAGTAAAAGCAAAGGCTCCTGAAGCTACCGCTACATTCAATGTGGATCCATCAAAAGAATTGGTGAGAACAAGACCAGTGACTCCATCTAGACCAGTGATGGTTCCTCCAATGGTATAACGCAAAGGGTCACAATTCACGATGATTGATGTGACATCGCCATATCCCACCACTCCTGTTCCTCCACTGACAGAACAAGTTTGGATGGGAAGAGTTGGCTGGGTATTGATTGTTACGTCAAAATTACTCCCGGTTGTGAGATTCGTTGTGAATTGGTACGAACCATTAGCGTTGATTGTCTTGGTTTCAACACCGGAATTTAAATTTATGATTAAGTTAGAACCGAGAAGACCGGATACAGTGAAGGATACATTGTGTGGGCCTGTAGATCCAGGATTGACCAAACTGCGGAGTTGGAGGACGTCGGAAACGGATTGTAAAAAACCTTTGGACAAACTAGGGATACATGCCTGGAATAGAAGGGTAGGGATGAGAATGGCATTCCTAATGAATGAAAAAGATTTCATAATATCTCTACTTTATACAACAATTGAAAGCTAGGGAGAACGTCATTTTATTTCTGTCTAAATGGGAAAAGTAGGTTAGAATTCGTGGAATTTAGTTTTTCTTATTACATTGGACTTTCGGGCATCATGGTTTTTACGATATCTGGAGCCCTTGCAGCTTTGGAACATAAAGACCATCACCATGATCTTTTCAGTGTATTTTTCACAGGTTTCATCACTGCGATTGGTGGTGGGACTTTACGAGACATTACCCTGGGAAATTACCCAGTTTCTTGGGTTCGAGATGAAAATATTCTTTGGTCCATCTTTGTGGGGTTTCTTCTTGTCATTCTTTTGCCACGATTACTTGCAAAACTAAGAGATGAGTTATTTCTTTTTGATACTCTTGGCATAGGAATTTATACAGTGCTCGGGACAAGGATTGCTTTGGATCATGGAGTGAATTTTTTTGCCTCTGCACTCCTAGGAATGATTTCTGCAATCTTCGGCGGTGTCATTCGAGATACTCTTATGAATGAAGTTCCATTTATATTCAGAAAAGAAATCTATGCTACTGCTTGTTTGGTGGGATCGGTATTATACATTTTCCTAAATTTTTTAAATGTAAGTGATAATTTAAATCTAATTATCTCTGCAACTGTCGTTGTTTGTATCCGTGTTGTTGCGGTTCGTTACAACTTAGGTTTACCGAAGATCAAAATCTTTGATTAATAAGTACGCAAGACGTAGCAAAATCAGGGATTAAACCTATCTTATTTTTCGTACTTACCGCAAGAATTTTCTGTTCCGCTATTTTATTGTTAAACGCTTGCACTCTTAAAATATTTGCTTTGGATGGAGTAGAAGTGTTGCCATCGTCATTGGCTTAGGGAAATTCCCTTTTGGCGCTTCTTCTTTTTTAGAGGTTTTATGGCTAGTCCGAAGGCAGTCACGTTAGAATACAAACAAGACTTAGGTCTTCATTCTAATATAGATAATATCAATCATCCGATTCTAGAAAACGCACCTTTTCATTTTAAATTTTTTCAAATCACTGATGAAGTAGAAAATACTTTATATCAAATTCTCGATAGATTTTTATTACAATTAGATCTAATCATTGTTAGGGATTCCGTACTTGCTGCAGTTAAGGAAACCGTGACCAATGCCATTAAGGCAAATGCAAAACGAGTTTTTTTTAAAAACCGAGCCAGTAATATCGAAAACGAAGCTGAATACGAAGCAGAGATTGCCGAGTTTAAAAAATCGTATCTTGAAAACCGAGATATTATCGAAGATTCACTACAAAAAAATAATTTTGGTGTTTTTGTTTCCTTTATTCATAACAAAAGTTTGATGCGTATTCGTATTATGAATAATGTGCAGCTCACCACAGCTGAATCAGCCAGAATTAAAGAAAGAATTGATAAAGCAAAAACTTATAATGATTTAGCAGATGCTTTTATGGATATGTCTAGCGAACAGGAAGGAGCCGGTCTTGGTTTGATTATGACCCTTATGATGCTTCGTAATGATGGTTTAGGTGATTCAGCGTTTAAGTTTGAATCTGGTGAAAACAAAACTGTTTTTATGATCGACATTCCTTCTAAGGTTTCAAAAGAAAATTTACAATTAGAGAAAATCGATTCAATCGTTTCTCAAATTGACAATCTACCAACTTTCCCGAAAGCCATTAAAGACATCCAAGATGCCATAGACAAACCCAACTCTAGTATTGGAACCATCGCAGAGATGATCAAAAGGGATATTGCTTTATCTGCCAATATTCTTAAACTATCGAACTCTGCTGCGTTCCGAAGAGGGGGAAAGGTAGAAAGTTTAGATCGCGCCATCCAACTCATCGGTTTAAAAGAATTACAAACTTTGTTGTATAGTCTTGGAACCAAGCAGATGTTAGAAGACAAGTTCCCCGCTTTTACTGCTATTTGGGAAAAGTCAAATGAGTCTGCTTTTTATTGTAAAGCAATTGGTCAGAAAATGGGTTTAAATAAGTCTGACTTAAGTAACCTGATTGCCGCTTCCCTTTTACATGACATAGGTGAAATTTTATTATTATCTTTTGACAAACAACATATGTCAAAAATCAAAACATATTCAAATTCTAGAGAAATTGCCTCAACCATTAGTATGGAAGAATCTGCCATTGGAATCACTCATTCGAAGTTAGGTGCTATGGTTGGTGAAAAATGGAATTTCCCAATCCTTTATACAAAAGCAATGGAGTTTCATCATAGACCTCTTCTGACAGACGAAGTGTATGCTGATATCGTTTTTCCTATTTATTTGAGTGATATGATGATTTCCATCAGTGCCAAAGAGGCCAAATCCTCAGAAATTCCAGAAGAAATTCTGAAAAAATGTAAGTTTCAAAGTAAGTCTGAGTTTGATTCTTTTCGCACAAAACTGAAAGAACAATTTTTATCTTATTAATTCCTGTTCAATTTCGTTATCGCGCTGAATTTTTATAAAGTTCATACCTTGATTGGAATTCTTGAAACCTCGGAATGGAAACAGCACGAACATAGGATTGGTTTGGATGGTTTTGGATAAAGTTTTGGTGGTATTCTTCTGCTTTGTAAAATTCTTTTAGTTCTTGGTATTCAGTAACGATTCTATTTTCCCAAATTTTTTTACTTCCTATCTCTTCTTGGACTTTTTTCGCAATTTTTCGTTCTTCTTCCGTTGAATAAAATAAAATGGATCTGTAGGAAGTCCCTTCATCAGGCCCTTGTCTATTGAGAGTGGTTGGGTCATGGGAGAGGAAAAAAATTCTACAAAGTTCCGCATAATCTATCTTAGATGGATCGTAATACACCAAAACTGTTTCTGCGTGGCCTGTAGTTTCTGTATTCACTAAATCATAAGTTGGATTTTTTGTATGCCCTCCAGCATAACCGGAGATCACATCTAATACTCCTGGGACTGATTCAAAGATATGTTCGGAACACCAAAAACAACCTTCAGCAAAGGCCGCAAGTTTTTGTCCAGGTTTTGGTTGTAAGAGAACTTTTTCGACAGAGTTGTCTTTATTTGAGAAGAGCTGGCATTGTAAATGAATGAAAGTGAAAAAGAAAAAAAGAATTCCGTGAATCAACAAAGGAAAAGTTGGAAATTTATTTTTTAGTGCCATATCCATTAGATTGGATTTTCTTCGATTTGGTTGTCATCTTCCTCTTTCGTTAGGGTGGTGTGACATCTTTTTCCTCTGGAAACTGATCCTTATTTCCCGGGAATCCCCCTCCAGATCTGCCAGTATAAATAAAAACGTTCCTTGATCCTGAAAAACTAGCCATTGGTTTGTAGAATTTTTGTTTGATGAAATAACCAAGAATCGTTGTCATCAGTGCTGCCGTATATGTCCAGGATTCGTAACCAATCTGGTATGCAAAAAAATAAGTTCCAGAAAGGATGAATGTTTGGCTAAGTAACCAAACGGTAGTTCGGTTTAGCAAAAATTTCACCCATCCAATCTCAGTGACTTGATTTCTAATTCCTTGTAGAACAATTCCAAGAATCGGAATTCTAAGCAAAAAACCCAAAAGTCCAAAAACCACAATGAGAATCAGAACCAACCAAAATGTAGAGAAAATAACATTCCACCAAAAGAGAAATCGGAGTGGGGGAACAAGACCAGACGGCCAGGCAAACTCTGGAGAAAGCAGAGAGAATAAAGCCCAAAAGAAACTCAGGTAAAAACCAAACACGATTGAAGAGAAACTTTTACAAGAAGATCCGGCAAGAAAAATTTATCTAGTGATCAAATGACAATACTAGGAATTTCGGATTGAAAGCGTTGTAAGGTGTAAAGGTCAGATAATTTGGATTGGTCCTCGGGAGAGAGGTCCAAAAACTCAGCTCCCATATGGAACCTATGAATTCCAATTTCTTCTTTTCGGATCACTTTGATTTTCGCATTCATTTCTTTGTTTGATTCCGATTCTCTTAGTTTGACATCGAAGGATTCATTCAGGGAGATATCTTCTTCCGTATCAAAAGCGATTCCTGTAACCGAAATATTTTTCGAAATGGTTTTCATCGTTTTGTCTGGCAAAATGAAAAGGAGTTCTAAGTTGGCATCAAAACGTAGACTACTTCTTTTTTCGTTGGAATAAGCAACAATTTGATTTTTACCAGATTGTTTTGCTGTATATAAGGCTCGGTCAGCAAGATCATACATTTCTGAACATGTTTTCACTTTTTCTGGGTAAGATACAATTCCGCCACTAATCGTTACCGGTTTTTCACTGAGTTTGATTTTACGGCAAGCCTCTAAAAGTTTTTCTGATGCGATAAGGGCTTGTTCTTCGTTTGTTTGCGGAAATATAACGGCAAATTCTTCTCCACCGATACGACAAGCTGTGTCTTCGATACGCAAACAAGAGGTGATTTGTTTTGCTACTTTAGCCAGAATTTCATCCCCAGTGGTGTGACCATAAGTATCATTGATTTTTTTAAAATCATCAATATCGATAATGAGAAGTGAAAGGTTTTGATTGTATCTTGTGGATTGTTTGAATTCACGCACTAGTGCTGTTTCAAAATGCCTTCTGTTGTATAATCTTGTGAGTTCATCGACTAATATTAGTTTTTCGGTCTCAGCAAACAGTTTCATCTCAATGATTTTTGGATTTTTAATTTTTTTATTGATGTTTGTGAAATAATCTAAGGTTGCGATGCGGATTCCTACCGAACGACCCAGGCAATGAGTTAGTTTGTTTTTGTTTTCTATGATTTCTTGCCAAACGGAGATGGATTCGTTTTCGGGGATTTCCAAGGAGGACAAAACTCTTAAGAGTGCAGAATGGATTTGTGCATCTTCTAAATTATGAAATTGGTTTTCTTTGATTTTTTGGATGATCAAATCCTCGTGACAAGGATCCTCTTCCAAAATTGCCATGATTGTATCTTCTATTCGTTGTCCGGGTAGACCGGTATGTTTATTTTTTCGCATTGCAGGTGAAAGGAATCAATTTATTTCCTAGAATAACCCAAAGTTTAAGATAGGTATCGTCTTGTAAAGAGAGGTTTCATCCTAAAACTTTGTTCAGTCTAAAGGGAAATCCCTTAGGTTGCCGTTAATTGCTGGGACTGAGAATGGATCTCGTTGATTTCCTCATAAAGCAGTTGGACGGAATCTGCCAGTTTTTGTGTGGTTTCATCAATAACAGTGATAGCACGATTGATCTCTTTACTACCAGACATTTGTTCTTGTGCGATCACTCCAATCTGTTCGGAAAGTACATGGAGTTCGGAAAAGGTGACTCTCAGTTTTGTATTTAAATTTTCTTGATCAGCAACATGACCTTCTAAACTTAAAATTTCACTTTCAATACGAAGTAATTCTTGGTTTTGACTTTCAACTTGGGTTTTGACTTCTTGGGAAAATCTAGTCCCTTCATTGATTTTTAATCCTGCTTCTTTTACAATTTTTGCAATCGTACCTGCATTGGACTGCGAACGTTCTGCAAGTTTGGCAACTTCTTGAGCGACCACAGCAAACCCACGACCATGTTCCCCTGCTCTGGCTGCTTCAATCGAAGCATTTAATGCGAGTAAGTTGGTTTGATCGGCAATTTCTGACATCATTTGGTTGATTTCTTCTACTTTAGAAAATGCTTGGTTTAGTTCTGAGTAAATGCTGTTTAGTTCTTCCGATGATGTTTTTACCTTTCTACTAAAATCGGCAGAAAGACTGACATCATTTGCGATTTGTGTTGTTTTTGATTTTACACTTTCGCTGATATTCTGAAGAGATAAAAAATCTTGATCAACAATTTTGACTCTTGCGACCTGATCCTCAACTAAATTTGCCGAACTGACTGCCGAAGAAGAAAGTTCTTCCACGGATGCAGAAATCTCTTCTACAGATGCCGCTTGGTTCTGCGATTGGTTATGAAGTTCATCTGACATCGATTGTAATGTGTTCACTGATGTCGCTAATGTATTGGCAGATTTTTCCAATTGAGTTGATTTGTTTGTGATGAAGGTTTGTTTCTCTAAGGAATCTTGAAGTTTCGATTTTAAGTCGGATTGCATTTCTCGGATGAGAGAGACTACAAATCGTAAACTAAAGATAACTCCAAAATAAAAAATAATCTTTTGTACTTCTGTTGCTACAATGATATTGTTTGCCCGAAGCATTTCTGGGGAAGGTTTTGCTACCAGAGCCGAACCTAGTTTTGCTGATAAATAAATTCCGCCTATGTACAAACCAGTGGAAATTAGACCCACTATCATTACTAGTTTTGATTCAAAGAGAAAACTAGAATAAATTGCAATGAATACAAATATAATATAAAAAATGCCGGCATTCACAGTGCTAGCGGCATCTCCTTTGTTTGAATTATTATAAATATCCAAATAGAAAAAACTAACCAAAATGACTAGGTCGATGAAGATGATTGTAAAAGCCCAAGATTTTGAGATCTCTTTTCCTTTGCGTAAAAATTGTCCAGGAATGATGCCATTGAGTAAATAGATAAGGGAACCAATAAAATTTGGAATGAAACTTTTTGTTGCGAAGTTGGCTGCGACACCTAATAAAAAAACAGCGCTAAGACCGTATTTTGTGTAAACGATTAAAGAGACTCCTTTCCGGAATAGATTTCTTTCAAATCGACTGATTTCATTTGTTTCTACGGACATTCCCTAGTCTCCTTTTGGACAGATCGTTCTCTTGTAAACATTACTCATGCAAGGTGGCTCTGTATATGATTTATCTTTCCTCTGACGATTCAATTTTTTTATTTTTAAATGTTTCTTCAGATGCCTACTTAGAGGAGAGGGGTTTTCCAAAAGTTTTTGGCAGGAGGGTAATTTCTTTCGATAGAAAGGAAGGATTTGTCCCAATTAAAATCCAATCGGATGAAATATTGATTTTAGTCCCAGATCGTTCTGCTTTTATGTGCCTAGTGAAATTAAGATTTATACTGATGTTGATTGTGGGTTTATGAAACCTCATTCATTGTTTTAGTTTTGATATCAGAGGAGAGTTGGGAGATGGAAATTTTTAATTATGTTTGGATCCTTTTTATTGCTGTAACAATATTTAATGCTTACGTTCTAAAATTTAGATCCAAAAAATACATCAAAGCAAAACCAGAACTAGAACCTGGATATGAGAAACTAGTGAAAGGAATTCTCGTTTATGGAAATATTCCTTGGGTGATCGTGGGAATCGGAAACCTTTTTCAATATACAAATAGTTTAACGGACTATCTATACTTAAAAACTTTAAATCCTTTTATCATCCTTTTTTACTTTTCTATCTTAGCCCTTTGGTTGTTAGGCATTCATTGGATCTACTTTAAAAAAGGTGCTGAGTTTTTAGAAGAACATCCTGGGCTTGTGGTAGTGAAAGGTGGTAGTAACCCAGAAAACGTTTCTGCAAAGAAAATAAAATTATTCTTTGGAATCATTATGATCTCTAATTTGATTTTCTTTGTGTTTCTTTTATACCAAATTAATTTTATCAAACCTTAGCCGAACGATGACTTTTATTGTATTCCTATAAATCGGAAAAAATATTTTTCGGTTCTTTTTGTACTCTGGAGATTTCCACCGTCACCCTAAGGTCTAAAGTAAGGTTGAATCGATAGAATCTCATACAAAATTGAGTTTAGAACAACCCTACGGTGATTCCTTCTTTGGCAAAATTTCTTCTAAGGCCATACCTTCCAAAACCTTCCCTCCTCGTTCATTTAGGTGGATGGCATCTGTTAAATAATAATATCCATTAGAATCTCCCAAGTCATCCCAACTGGATGTGGTTGAATAATATCTTAAGATGGTCCAATACATTCCCCATGTGCTTTGGATATAAGGTTTGCGAATTTTTAAATTAGATGTTTCTAATCCCTTTGATAGGGTTTCGTGGAACGGTTTATATATCACGGTTTCTTTTCTGGTTACTTCTTTCGTCAGTTCCGCAAAACGTTTGGATCTCTGAAAGGGAATGGAATTCGGATCTTCTCCTAAAACAGGAAGAGAAAAAACGATGAGTTTCGCTTTTGTATCTTTTTTTATGGTTTGAATGATTTTTGTAAGATTTTGAACAAAACTTTCTTCTGTGACTGGATCTTTTAATTTCCAAATACTCGCATAACGATTGTATTCTTCGGGAGACAAGGTTGCCTTTAGGTCATTGGTACCAATCAAGAGAAAAACAAAATCTGGATTGATTTCTTTTAGATTGTCTAGTTGTTCCAAAATTTGTACTGTCAATCGGCTATTGATTCCTTCATTGATCACTTGGTAATCTTTTAAGTTTGGATTTTTTGCAATTGCATCCACATAATCGTAACTTACGCGACCATGAGTGATACTATCTCCTAAAAATACAATCGTCGGAGAATGTTTTGATTTTGCATTTAAAGCCGACTTTAGATTGTTTGATGGAACTTTTGTGGCTTGAAAAATGACGCAAGACTCAAAGATAAAAAAACAGAGAATCCAAAGTTTTGATAGTTGTTTCATGTGATCTAATCTTACCAATTACTAAAAAAGGAAAAAGCAAAAATTAAATAATAATTCAGAAAACATTCTTTTTACTTTAATGTTCTTAAAAAGCTTTCTAACCGAGGCCTTAGGTCATTAAATTCTGGTTTTTCATGTCTCAGTAACAAGCGAAAGTATAGGGTCCCGTAGAGTATATCCATACAAACGTCGATTTCTGAATCAGAAAGTGGTTTGATTTGTTTTGTTTGGATTGCGTGTTTAAAAAAAAGTTTTGCAGCTTCTCGTCTGGGGAGTAAGTAATTTTCTAAAATGGATTCGGATAATTCTGCATCTTGTTGTCCAGCACCAATGAGACTAGAAATGACCCGTCCAAATTTCCCAGAAAAAATACCAGAGAGAGATTCCATCTGATCCAGAATTCCTTTCTCAAATGGAATCTCTTTTGGGAAATCTAAATAAGGTGAAATCATATGGGTGACTGTGCTCATCGCCAGATTCGCTTTGTTCGGCCATCTTCTATAGATAGTTGTTTTTGCTACCCCTGTCTCAATGACGATATCATCAATCGAAAACCCATGATAACCTTTTTTTGCCAACATTTCGTATGTCGTTTTTAAAACCAAGGGTTCCAAATCTTCCGACCTAGGTCGACCTGGAGATTTAGATACAATTTTCTTTTTCATAGCCATAATCCAAAAAAATAAAAAAATATTGACTGTCAACTCTATTTCGATACGTATGGTATCGAATAACGATACCTATGGTAGCGTTATTAAAGGAGAGATAAATGAAATTGATCGTAGTTTTAGCTACATTGTTATTGGGAAGTGTTGGATTGTTTGCCAAAACAAACACCCCTTCAGGAGAAAAGGTTCTAGAAACTTTTTTCAGCGAATTTGGAAAGGGAAATGTTGCTGGAGTATTAAACCTATTCCATCCACAAACAACAATCACAGCTGTTCGCAAGGGAAATCGTTCTGAAAACCAATTGTATGGAACCTATGTAGGAGTTTCTGGGGCAGAAGATTTTCTAAAAAATATGGGAAACCTATTTGATACAAAACGATTCCAGGTAGATCATATCATTGGAAAAAAAGATTGGGTGTTTGCTAGCGGAAGTTTTTTACATGTATTAAAACAAACGGAGAAACTTTTTGAAAGTGAATGGGCACTCAAAGTCCAAATCAAAGATGGTAAAATTTTATCTTACCATTTTTATGAAGACAGTGCTTCCTTTGTGGTAGCTTCCAAAGATTAAAATTTTGTCAAGAAGTCACTTTAGAGCCAATCAACTAGGGAAATGAAGTTCATTCAATCGGAAGATAGATATCCGTAATGTGTTTATCATCCTCTTTTTCAGAAGGGTTCAGATAACATTCCCAAGGTGGTTGGTTCTTTATTTTTAATGTTGTGGTTTTTGGGTATTCGTTGATTAGCCAATCATAAACTTTTGGTAAACCTTGGTACTTACCTTGGTATCGAATTTGTAAATACTTCCCACCAACTATGGATTGGATTCCAAATCCATCGGGGAGTTGGTTCGAGATGGGACCAACTGTGATTCCTAAATCAAATCGAATTTTTCCTTTTGGTGAAATTTCTGGATCATCTTGACTGATACCTATCCATTTGTGGTTGGCATTCGTTGAATTCCATTTTTGTATGAGCGATTGGATTTGTTTGACTTCCTTACTTCCTGGAATTGGCCCAGGTAGTTCTTCATAAGTTCCGATATGACGAACATAGATGATAGAAAAGGAAGAAATCAATTTTTTCTGGAATCCAAATTTAGAAATTCCGTCTGGTATTGTTAGGTTTCGTTTATTAGGACTGACTTTTTTTCTTTGGTATTTTTTTCGAAACTCAGAAGGAGTTAATCCCATCACACGTTTGAAAGCTTTGGAGAAAGCTTCGTGTGATAAAAATCCTGCTTCCATCGCAATTTCTATAATAGGGAAGTTTGTGATTTTTAATTCATAAGCTGCTTTTTCTAATCGTAGTCTTCTTATGTATTCTTTTACATTTTCACCTTGTATGGATTTAAACAACCTATGGAAATGCCAGTCACTATACCCTGTGAAAAAAGCAATTTGGTTGAGGCCAATGGCTTCATTCAATTTACCTTCTAATTGGTTCCAAACGGGATAAAGATTCGGTGTTTGCGACAAGTGATGCTTCCCTACTTAAGTATAAAACTAAGTAAGGAGAGCCTAGATTCATTTGTCGTTCTAAATTTTAGTTTGGATTTCGTTCTTGGACAATATCAATACCGATTCCATTGGGGTCTATCAAAGTGAAGTGAACATCACCCCATTCTTCAGTTGTGAGTGGAAGGTCAATCGGTGCATTTTTTTGTTTCAATTCCATATATTCTTTTTCCACATCTTTAGATTCGAAAATAAACCAAATTCCTTTTCCTGGATATGGAATTTGAAAGTATGGTTTTCTCACCTGTGGTTGGTTAGGTTTCATAATAGCGAGTTCTACTTCTGGGCGGTTGGGTAAACAAAGTAAAACAAACCAATCTGATTCAAATTTAGTGCTAAGTCCTAACCATTTTTCGTAAAAGGTTTTTGTTTCGATTAATTTCTCGGTAATGATCCCTGTTTGGATTTGTTGGAAAGCCATAATATCTCCTTTTGTCATTATAGTTTACCAAAGACAAAAATCCATATTGGATCATTTTTGCTATTTTTCTCGGCGCATCGCAGAACTGCGACCGGGCTCTCCGCTTCAATCTTTACTTCGTAAAGGATTTACGCTGCGATCCCTTGCGCTTTTTCCTACTGATTCCAATTGAATTTAATAGAGTTTAATTATTTTTGTTTCAATTGGATACATTTTCTTCCTAAAATTCTCGCCGTACGTTCTTCAGTGGAACAATCGTATCCAGATTGTTCAGATTTTGTAAGGATGGATGTAAAGAGTCTTCTTTCGTCTTTATTGTAGTTTGTTTCTTTCTCAACTGTTAAAATAGTGAATTCGTTTGGCATATTTTTTTTGAGATTTTCAGAAAAATAATCGAGTAGGTTATCTCTTCTTACACAAATTACTTTTTTATCTACTAACTCGAGTCCAAATCCGCCTGAGATTAATTCGTTTGTGGTTACGATGAGAGGGGAGTTGAATTTGGACAGTTCTTTACGTAATTTTCTGAGTTCACTACTTGAAAAATAAAAAATCAGGATAACAACGAATGAACAGAGCAACATCCATGTGTAAATAGAATATAGAATCCATTTTTTTGTTTTCAGTTTTTCCATTTGTTCATTTAAGATAAATGAAAGAGGGAATATTGTAACCACTAAATATCTACCTGTTAAAGTGATACCATCGTTTGGTGAGGATATACCTGCGATGATAATAAAAATTACTGCAGATAAAAGGTGGAATAATAGATTTAGATGATCAAGGATTTGTTTTTTTCTTAGTTTTGCAATTGCATATAAAAAAATGGGGCTGTGAAGAAAAAAACCAAAGGACCAACCATCTGGTCTTGGATATGTGAATACCATCGAAAAGAAAATTTTAATTTGGTCTGTGATTGTTCTTCCATTATGGTCAAAATTTGTAAGATGTCTTGTGCCTAACGGGTGTGAGTAACTAAAAGTATTCCAAAGAAGAAAAGCTATTAAAAACAAAATAAAAATAGAATATCGAACCGGGTGGAAATTTTGAATGATTGATTCTTTTTTGATGAATATTTGGATGAATCCAATCGTGGCTTGGATAGCAAAAAAGAATAAAATTCCTTCCAATCGAAACCATAAAGATAATCCAAGGAAGAGATTCCCTAATATCCAATCATTTTTTTTGTCTGAGAGAAATGCTTTGAAGAGAAAACTATATCCATAACCAGCAAGAATGATAAACAGTCCATTTTCTGAGAAGTCGACTAACAGAGGAAAAACAACCGTACCTAATGATACAATAATAATGGTAGATATTTGAATCGAATTTTTAAATAATAAATTTATAAATAATAATAAAAAAATAAAATTGAAATAGGGAAGAACAGAAAAGGGTAAAAAACCAAACAAAGAGTATAGTGAGGTAAAAGCAATTGGATATTGGCCAATGAGTCTATCGTTATTTAAGAAAACAAATCCTTCGTTGAGTGGGCTTAATTGAAAAAGCGGATCTAAGTCCCGTGCAGGATAAAGTATGCCCTCCGTTGACCAATTTTGGTTCCAGAGGGAAACTGTTTGGATCATTTTTACGAGAGGATCGGATAGGTAATAGGTATCGACTCGAATCAGAACTTGTAAAATAAAAAATAAAAAAGCAATGGAAGCGATGATAATGGCCGGGCTTTTAGACTTTAATGTCATAGCCTCATATTTGTAAGCTTACGAAAATAGCAAAGAAAAAATTGACAGAAATTTTGTTTGCCAAATATAATTTCAGACTCTCTTTATGATGCAATTTAGATGCATTCACTTCTGTTTTGGTGTTTTTTGGTAAAAAGTAATTTGATGATTTGGTCTACAATCTATTTAAACTGGGAGTAACACGGTAAAGGTGGTTTTTCCTGGAACGGAGTTCACTTCAATATGCCCATTGTGTTTAAGAATGACTCTTCTGACAATATCAAGACCCAAACCACTTCCTTCGCCTAATTCTTTTGTGGTGAAAAAGGGTTCAAATATCCTTTCTTTTATATTTTCAGGAATTCCACAGCCATTGTCTTCTATCGAAACTTCGACAAGAGGGATCTCTTTTGTTTCTGATCGTTTTTCTCTTACGGTCACTATTAATTTACCTTTGTAACTCATGGCTTGGATGGCATTAAAAACTAAATTGGTCCAAACCTGGATTAAATCATCTGGGTAACAATAGACTAGTTGCATAGTTTCTGGATAATCTCTGACGATTGTAATGCCGTTTTTCATTTGGTTATTATAAAGTGTTAGAACTGTTTCTATATTGGAGATTAGGTCAGCCTTCACTTTAACACCTAGCTTATCAAAATGGGCAAAGTTTTTAAGTGCATACAATATTTTCGAAACACGTTGGATGGACTCAAGGGTTGAGTGAAGGTATTGAGCCGCTTGGACAAAATCTAAGCCATAATTGAATAATTGCAGAAAGTCTTCTTCTTTGACTAAAGATTCGATCATCGAAAAAGAATCTTGAATTCCTAAATCGATTACTTCTTCCGCTATTTCTGCCGAGTGTTTACAACCAAGTTCATTCAAATGAATGGTCAAAATTCTTTTTTGTTTTCTCGAAATAGAACCGTGAAGATGGTTTTTTGTATTAAATGATTTTAAAAGCCAATCGAAGTATGTTTTCCTTACTTCTTCTGATTTTTGATTTAGGAAATGAATGATTTCGTTTTGCCTTGGAATTTGGTCTTTGATTTTATTTAAAATCAGTTCACTTGATGCTTTTATCGCGCCAAGCGGATTGTTAACCTCATGAGCAATTCCTGCTATTAATTGACCCAAAGAGGCCATTTTTTCGTTTAAGATGAGTTGTGATTGAGTGAGTCTTAGCTCTTCTAGTGCTTTTTCAAGTTCTATTTTCTGTGTAATGATGTGATCGTTTCTTTCTTGAATTTCGTTTAATGCTCGTTTAATGGATTCTGCTTCGTTGATCGAAGTTAGGTCTATGAATGATAGGAGATACCTTCCATCTCCTAAATCCTTTTGATTGATTTGTAAGGGAATGGAAATCCCGTTTTTTTTATGTCCTTCTGTCGAAAAACTTTTTTCTTTGAAAGACAATCCCATCCAAAGAGGGTCGCCGATTAAACTGGATATTGTTATTTCAGTAAAGTCATCATAACCGAATAATTTTTGAAAGGCTAGGTTGGCATCGACAATTTTGTCGTTTTCCGTAATGACAATTGCTTCATTTGCAAAGTTGTAAAAGTTTCTAAATCTTTTTTCTTTGGTCTCAATCGTTTTAAGAAACTCTAATCTTGCGGAAACATTTTCTAATACACCAACAAGCCGGCCCGGTTCGGAAAGATCCTTGGATAAAAATGCACCTCTTTCTTCGATCGGGGCAAAGGAACCATCTTTTCTTCTAATTCTATAGTAAGCTCTGTAAGGAGTGCGAGTCGCAATAGATTCTTTTAATGCTTGGATTGTATACAAACGATCTTCTTTATGAATGAGGTCTTCCCAACCATCAATATCTACTTGGTTGAATTCTCCTTTTTCATAACCTAATACTGATTTAATGGCACCATCCCATTTAATTTTTCCACTAGAAACATCATAATCATAAATGATTAGTCCTGTTTGGTCAGCAACTTTATGGAATCGAAGTTCATTTTCTAAAAGTTCGATTCTTTTCTGTCTGGAATCGTTGATGTTTTCGATACTTCCTATGATTTTTTTCATAGAACTAGAATTTTCGAAGGTTCTTCCCTGGATACGAACCCAAAACTTTGTTTGAGCTGACATTTCCAATTCTAAATCAAAAGGTTCATTGTTTAACTCTGCTTGTGTGAGGGCATTCGTTATGGATTGGCGTGATTCTGCAGTAAAAAATTCAATTAATGTTTGTTTGGTTGGTTTTAAAGTTTCGGGATCTGTTCCGAGTAAAAAATAAAGGTCCGGGGTCCAAAACATTTCATCCGTTGTTATCGTCCATTCCCAAACTCCTGATTTAGATGTGCGGCGGATTTCTTCGCTCAGTTCGTTTTGTTTTTTCAGATTCAATTCGAGATTTTTGATACTAGTAATATCTTGTGCGATTCCGAGTACTTCTGTGGGAACTCCCTCTGCATTAAAAGAAAAATTTGTTTCCCAAACACGAAGCCAATGAATGTTCCTGTTATGATGAAAAACTCTGAAGTCAATTTCATAAATCTCTGTATTTTTTTCTAATAACATTCGTTTGGCATGTTCTTCAATCAGCGGAACATCATCAGGATAAAGAATGTGTTCGATTAAAAAATCAAAATCGAGAACGGAATCAACTTTATAATCCAATTGTGTTTCGAGCGTATTGTTTAAAAAGAGAAATTCATTAGTACCCATGGACTGGATGTAAATGATCCCTGGAAGAGTTTGTGTTACTTTAGAGAGGAGTTTCTCTTTTTGTTCTAATTGTTTTTGTAGTTGTACAACCTGATCCTTCTTCTGGATGACTGCTCTGGCAAAGGCCCCGCCATTAGCTGTAGAGTAGTTGTATAAACGCACTTCGCAAAAAACTTCTTCTGCTTTACTATTTAGGTGGACCCAGTCAAAACGAATGTTCCCATGTTTGAAACCTTCGCTAATGTAGTGTTTGGCGAGAATTTCTGATAATTGCCCATTTGGTTGGTACTTGGGGCTAATGTCCATAACTGATAGTTTGGTAAATTCTTCTTTCGTGAATCCTAACGTGGATGTTAGTTTTGCATTACAGTCAGTGAACAATCGACTTTCCGTATCAAAAACAACGATTGCCTCTTCATCCTGGTCGAAGAAGGTTTTGTAAGTATTTTCTTCTTTCTCCTGAAGTTTTCTTTCCAATTCAGCGATTCTTTTTTTTGCTTCTTCCAGGCTGATGGTGTCTTCGGTCTTCATGGTGATATGGGAGTGTAATAGATAGAATTAGAAAAATTCTCTAATTTAAGTCCAGAAAATAATCTGATTTCTTTCATGGAAATGGGTAAGTTGGATTTTTTTCTGTCACTCTTTGAGTGACCTCTTGTTGAAAGCGTTCACTAGTGTTTTGATTACTTTCGTAGTCTTCCGGGGATCACTAGCGCTAGGTGATCTCCTTAGATTTTAGGTTACAATCTGTACCAATATTACACAAATGTCCGTGAAAGAAAAACATCAATTCCTTTTACCAAAACAAACTTTTCGTTTTTTTCTGAGACAGCTTATGAGCGGCATTCACTAAACCCACATGACTATATGTCTGCGGAAAATTTCCCCATTGGTTTCCAGTGCTAGAGTCTATATCTTCGCTAAATAGTCCTAAATGATTGGCATGTTCATTCACTTTGTCAAACAGGTTAGTTGCTTCTTCCAGTCGATCCATACATGCCAAAGCTTCAATGTACCAAAAAGTGCAAACTAAAAATGTAGTTTCTGGTTTTCCAAAGTCATCACTGTGCAGATACCGATATAAAAATCCTTCTTTCGTTTTTAGATTTTTTTCAATTGCTGCTAGATGAGATTTTGCTTTTTCCGATTTTGGATCTAAATAACCGAGAGTGATGAGTTGTAAAAGGCTGGCATCTAAATCTTTTTTTCCAAATGCTTGCGTGTAACATCCCAACTCAAAGTCAAAACAAGATTCTAAATTAATTTCCGCAGCTTGCATTAGAGATTCTGCTTTTGTTTGTAGTTCTGATTCTCCTAGTCGTAGAAAAATTTCTCTAGCTGCTTTGGCACCTACCCAATGGAATAAAAAAGTATAACAATGTTTTTGTGAAAAATTTCGAAATTCCCAGAGACCTGCATCTGGTTCTGACATTGTCAGTTCAATTTTGTCTAAAATGTTTTTGATCAAGTTTAAATTGTGAAATCGGTTTTTCTCAGGGATTCTTTCATCTAAATAGAGTGGTACCAATGATAACAAAATTTGACCGTAGGCATCATTTTGTTTATGAGTATATGCTGAATTTCCAATGCGAACGGGTGCATTATTCAAATAACCTTCTAAATTTAGAATTTTTTCTTCTAAAATTGATTCCCCGAATATACTATATAAAGGCTGAAACCTTCCGTTTTCTCCTGGAGTTAATTTACCGATAAACTTAGAATACCTTTCGAGTTCTTCGAATTGTCCCAAATTAGTTAAAGCATATAATGTATAAAAACTATCACGTAACCAGCAGAAACGATAGTCCCAATTGCGACCAGAGTTAGGCGCTTCAGGAAGACTTGTTGTGGAAGCTGCGATGATAGCTCCTGTATCCTGAAATTGATGTAGTTTTAAACACAAAGCAGAACGAATTTGTTGTTTTTCGGCATAGTGAGGAATTGTACAATGTTTCACCCAGTTTTGCCAATAGAGTTTTGTTTTCGTGAATTCTTTTTCTATCAAATCTTCGATTGGAACTTCATCGGGAAGAATTTCCAATAATCCAAGATAAACTGTTTTGTCTAAATGAAAAAAGTTTTCATTATTGATTTGGTTTAAGGAAACATTACTTAAAATATTAATTGTAAACTCAGGTTCTTCGATTATCATTTGATCTGATAAAACCTTAGGAATTATTGTTTTTTCTCCGTAGTGATAAGTTGGAGTTATTTCGATTTTTATCTGAACATTTCCTTCTAACGGAACAATTTTCCTATAAAAGTTTCTTTTGTATTTTAATTCTCCGTTTTCGTAATATCTTGGCGCAAAGTCAATAACAGCGAAAGAACCTGAATCGGTATGGATTTCTGTTTGAAGGATATTTGTATTTTCGATATAGGTTTGTCTGGAACTGGTTTGTTTTGATTGAGAAGTAATAGAAAAGGTTCCACATTTTTTATCGAGTAGTGAACCAAAGATTGGTGAACTATCAAAGTTTGGCCAACACAGCCAAACGATTTCGGCATCGGTGTTTATATGTGCAATATAACTTCCGTTTCCAATGATTCCTGAATTGTATTTATGGGGTTTCATTTTTGCCTTCTAAATAATTGATTAAATTTTTGATCCAAATCTGAACCTCATTAGGACTTTTGAATCGATATTTAGCCATGGTCTCTGATTTCCCGATTTTGACTGTGATCGCAGGTTCAGGCATTTCTCTGAACATATCTTCATCAGTTGCATCATCACCAAAGATAAATATATTCATATCATCATTAGGTAAAATTTTTAAAGCTGCTTTGCCTTTTCCTGTTCCATACTCTCGAACTTCTATAATTTTATTTCCTCTCTGCACAAAAAATCCGCTATTAGAAGACACTTGTGAGAGTTCATCTAACATTTCTCTTGCGGCATTTAGCCCGATATCGGGATCAGCGTTTCTGAAATGCCATACTAGTGAAAAATCTTTTTCTTCAGTAAAAGAACCGGGAACTCGTTTTGTGAATTCATTTAAGTGATTGAGTATTTGAGATTTCCATTCACCAGAAGAAGTAAATAAAGAATTCCAGTTTTGAATGTTTGGTGGTTTGTGCCATGCTCCATGTTCTGCGACTAGATGGATGGGAAAATCGCCAAAATGATTTTCTAAGAAGGTTCTATCTCTTCCGCTGATAATAGCGATTGTTACATTTTTTAAACTTAAGAGTTTTTTGAAGTTTTCGATTAATTCTGGGTAAGGTATTGCTAGATGAGGCAGGGACTGAAAGGGAACTAAAGTCCCATCATAATCAAATATTATGAATATAGGTTTGTTTGCATTTGGTAAGAGTTGCTCCGAATTTGGGGAAATAGACTTGGTTTGAAATGATAAATTCTTTGTAGCAGCCTCTTCTGTTTCGTGAAAGATTTTTTCTGCCCAATCTTTCACAGAATTCTCTGAGAGTCTTTTGATCATAATTTGGTTACGGTTTTGGATTTCTTCTTTTGGCATTTCGATGGCTTCTCGAATTGCTTCGGATATACTCTTTAAGTCATTTGGATTGACGAGGATGGCTTCAGGGAGTTCTGCGGATGCACCCGCCATTTCACTGAGCACTAACATCCCTGAGTCTTGTGAAACCAAAAATTCCTTTGCTACAAGATTCATTCCATCTCGAAATGGTGTGACAAGCATCACATGAGTATTTTTATAAAGTGGAACTAGTTCTTCAAAAGGGAATCCCTTATATTGGTACAGTATTGGAGTCCAATCTAAAGTTCCGTAAATTCCGTTAATGGATCCCACTTTTTCATCGATGGCTCTTTTCATTGATTGGTAGGAGGACACATCGGTTCTAGAAGGAACGAGTACGAGGACAAATTTGCATTTACGAATCCAATGGGGATTTTCTTTCAAAAATAGGTCGAAGGCATTTAATCTTTGTAAAACACCTTTGGTGTAATCGAGTCGGTCAACAGAAAGAATTTGTTTAAGGTCTTTATGGTTTCTGTTAATGGAATTGGCAATTTCTGCACACTCTTTGGATTTTGCATAATTGGAAAATTGTTCCACATTGATTCCCATTGGAAATGCACCTGTTTTTGTTAGGTGATTTTGGTGGTAAACTACACCTCTTTCGTTTTCTATTCCTAAACATCTGAGTAAAGTTCTAAGGAAATATTGAGTGTAACTTTGTGTGTGAAATCCAATTAGGTCTGAGCCAAGTAATCCATTTAGTATTTTGGTTCGGAACCTTTCTGGCATCAATCGAAAGATTTCGAAAGTAGGAAAAGGAATATGTAAAAAGAAGGAAATAAAAATATTTGGGAAAAAATTTCGTAACAAGCCTGGTAATAAAAAGAGATGATAATCATGAACCCAGACCCAGTCGCCTGGTTGATAAATCTTAGCTACGGTTTGAGCAAATTCTTCGTTTGCTTCCTCATAAGATTGGAAGGTGAGATCCGAATATTCACAATGAGCTGTAAAATAGTGGAAGAGTGGCCAGATTGTTTTGTTACAAAACCCGTTGTAAAAGGAGTCAGCTAACTTTTGTTTTAAGAAAACAGGAATGGTCCCATATTCTTTTTCCATTTGTTCAGAATACTTTTTCTGTTCTTTTTCTGGGATGCTTTTGCCGGGCCAACCTACCCAAAGGACTTCGTTTCCCTGTGATTTCCAATGTGACAAGAAACTAGAAAGGCCGGTTGCTAGTCCACCAACGCTCGGTGTTCCGTCCCACTGTACTGGTAATCTATTGGATACAAGTATCAGTCTCATAAGAACACTCAAACATTTAGAAAGAGTATTGCAAGGGAATAATGGATTAAAAAATTTTCCTTTATCTTGCGTTTTTATATTTCTGTAAACTTATTAGACTGTGTTGCAATGTATAAGTTCGTTTTATTTTTATGTTAGCAAACTTACTTTGAAACAAGATATTCGCCGAATTCGTTTCCCAGTCATCAAGGATCTAAGCATAAAAATTTCCGAGATGGTAATCATAATGGTCTTTTGTATTTATGGACTTTCATTCTTTAAGATTTCCAAAGCCCAAAGTTTTTTAGTATAGTAAATCATTCTTTCGAAATTCTCCTTCCCTTGGTGGATTTTGTCTTTGGATTCCTTTGTTTTTATGAGCTTGAATAAATCCTCTTTGAATTTTTTCGTACATTGATTTTTGTTTAAACCATTTGTTGTATCTAATTCACTGGATTTTTCCAAACAATCGTATTTGGATTTGCAAACAGAATCTAGGCCATACGAATCAATGGGACAGTTCTCGTAGATGGACAGGTTAGTTTCTTTTCGACAATAACAACCAAAATAGGTGGTATCGATTTTCGATTGGACTTTGGACAGAAATATTTTTGAAAAACCATCAGGATTTGAATTCTGTTTTTGATCCGCTTTAGTTCTGAGTCGAATTTCTCCAATATAATTGGGGTCTGTGGCACATTCATAAGGAAATTCTAAACAGGAATCGACAAGCCTTACATCGGGTAAACTAACAATTTCTAACTTCGGTTTGGGTTCCCAGATTCTAATTTTGGAAAATGGAGCTTTGGGGTCAGGTGCGGTGTAAGCTCGGGGTTTTTCTTTTTGTTCTTCTTTCTTTTGGGAAAGGATTTCGGAGTCCATCAAGTTGTATTCCCGGACCACCATCATCGGGAGGTCGGGTTGTTGTTTTCCCTTTTCGGTTTGGAGTTTTGAGTATAACTTTTGTTTGGATGGATGATCAAAATAGACCAAATAACCTGTGATATGGTATTGGTCGCAGTCGTATTTTTCAAAAAACGGAACAAAGAATAACATCCAAAGGTAATCATAGGATTGATAAATTCTTAGATCTTCAATGATATCGAACGGTTCTTTTGATAAATTGGTGGTTCTATACGCACCATCTTCCCAAATTTTAATCATTGAGAGGTGTTTGAAATAGTCATGTGGGAAAAAATGTCTTGGAGCACAAGCAGATCCAATAAAAGGCAAACGTTTGGTTGTTGAGTGATATTTTTTATCAAAGCTGATTTGTCGGAAGGAATTGTGGTTTGTGCAAGCGAACAAAAAGCTAAGGAAAATGATTAATAGTATTCGATACATATAAAACCAGAGGATTCATAAACTGCGACAATGATTCGTTCGTCGATCAGATCAAAAGTTTTAACCAAATCTATATCAGTAGTTTCGCAAATTCTTTTTTTCTTTAAGTTTGGGTCTATATTTTTGGTTTCATCAACAACTACAGTTCCCAGTTTGATGATATTCCCTCTGAAATTCGCGATGGTTTCAAAATTACCTGTTTTTTCATCATAGTAAACTCGGTGGTTACTACCTGCGGAACTCATATTGCCCAATCCATGGAAACTAGGTCCAAAAATGCAGTTTTGAAAGCAAAACAGAAATAAGGTGATGGATCGAAGCATTGATTTATATAGTTATTTGCTTTAGTACATTCGCAACTTATTTTTTATCTATTCTTCTTCTTTGTTAGGTGTGTAATTCGAATGGCAGAGCCACATTGGTTTAACCTCCCGGCTCAACCCCACGTGTGTGGGGAATAGGTCCATCAGTACCTCGAGTCTCCCTTGTTAGTGATTGTGGAATTTTTCGAACCTATGGTAAACGAAGAAGGATTTTATGATACCATCTGTGTCATCGATATCAAAACGACACTTTTGACTCTTGATTCTAGGGAATGGTAAGTCCCTGCGCCAGGGATCCGCAGGGCTTGGTCTGCCTTTTGGCAGACGGGAGCGAAGGCGGACCCCGGAGTGAGCCCGTTCCTTTTTTTGTGGGACTTATGAAAGCCTGGGGATTGGGGGCGCCCAAAGAAGACGGTTCTCGTGTGGTTTTTTGGCGAAATGGGAACCAAGCAGGCCATTTCAGAACCTTCCGATGCCTTTCCCCTTGACAATCTGCCTAAATTCCAAATCCTGACAGGAAAGCTTGACAAAGGTGCTTTTGGATGAACAAAACCCAAATCGGGAACCTGCTTCTCGTACTTTTTTTGGGACTGATGGCGGGAGCTGTGGCTGGAGTGGTCCTTGACCGACTTCTTGGCACTACATACCTCTCTCGGTTTTTGTTCGAATCACCAGTATCTCTCGAGCTTTACATAATTAAAGTCGAGTTCCAGCTAACCCCTGCAAGTATCGTTGGTCTTGTAGCGTCTGGATATCTCGCATTAAAAAAGGGGTAACTATGTCAGTAATTTCCATGAAGAGTCTGCTAGAAGCAGGCGTACACTTCGGTCACCAAACACGTCGTTGGAATCCAAAAATGAGCCCGTATGTTTATACTGCTCGTAACGGAATCCATATCATCGACCTTCAAAAGACGGTTCAAAAAACAAAAGAAGCTTATGATGCTTTGAAAAAACTTACCGGTCAAGGTAAGAAGGTTCTTTTTGTAGGAACTAAAAAACAAGCTCGTGGCGCCATTGAAAGAGCAGCACAAGCGTGCAGTATGTACTATGTATCTAACCGTTGGTTAGGTGGGCTTTTAACTAACTGGAATACAGTAAAGAAGTCAATTGCTCGTTTGAAAAAACTAGAGCAAATGGAAGAGAACAACTCTTTCGAACAAGAAGCTAGAACTAAAAAAGAAGCACTTTCACTCAAACGCGAATTAGAAAAACTCCGCCAAACACTTGGTGGGATTAAGGATATGGCAGTTGTGCCTGAAATCCTTTTCGTAATTGATCCTAAAAAAGAAGAAATTGCAGTAAAAGAAGCAAAAAAACTCGGTTTGAAAGTGTTCGCAGTGATTGATACTAACTGTGATCCAGAACCAATCGATTACCCAATTCCAGGTAACGATGATGCGATTCGTGCGATTTCTTTATTCCTCGATACAATGGCAAATGCTGTTCTCGAAGGAACTGGTGGAGAAGTCATCCAAACTAATTTTGCTGAAGATATGGACGCAGAACAACTTGCACTTGAATACCAAGGTGAGTATGATGAGTCTGGAAAATTCATCATGGACGATGAACTTCCTCCAGTGGCAAAAGACATCCCTGTGGATGCGGATGCTGCAAAAAAAGCAGAAGTAAAAGTTGAAGCTACAGAAGGAAAAGAGTAATGGCAGTTAGCTCCGAACAAATCAAAGATCTCCGCGAACGTACTGGCGCGGGGATGATGGACTGCAAAAAAGCCCTCGAAGAAAAGGGTGGCGATATTGAAAAAGCAGTTACTTATTTAAGAGAAAAAGGTTTAGCGAAAGCAGCGAAACGTGCTGGTCGTGAAACTGGTGAAGGAAAGGTCATCGCTTACATTCACGGAACAGGGAAAACAGGAGTTCTTGTGGAACTTAACTGTGAAACTGACTTCGTAGCAAATAACGAAGCGTTCGAAGCTCTTGGAAAAGAGATCGCTCTTCAAATCACTGCGATGAACCCACTTTATGTAAATGAAGAGTCCATCCCTAAATCAGAAATTGACAACGAGATGAGTGTGCAAAAAGCACTTCTTGAAAAAGAAGGGAAAAAGGCAGACCAAATCGAAAAAATCCTTCCAGGTAAAATGAAAAAATACTTTGAAGAGATTTGTCTCATTCACCAAAAATCGATTCGCGACAACTCCAAAACCATCAATGACCTTCTCCAAGAAGCCATTGCGAAATTTGGAGAGAACATTACTGTTGGTAGGTTCTCGAGGTTCCAAGTAGGTGGGAACTAGTCCGCGTTTCAAAAGAATTCTTATCAAACTCTCCGGCGAGGCTCTTGCCGGCGAGGGTGAACTTGGTATTGATACCAATAAAACATTTTCACTTGCTGGTCAAATTAAGGAAGTTCATGACTTAGGTCTCGAAGTTGCTGTGGTTGTCGGTGGTGGGAATATGATCCGTGGAGAAACTTTAGCAAAGTCCGGAATGGAACGAGCGACAGCAGACTACATGGGAATGCTTGGCACCATTATGAATGGTCTCGCCTTACAAGATGCATGTGAAAAACAAGGGATGTTTACCCGAGTTCTTTCTGCTATCGAAATGAAATCTGTTGCAGAACCTTATATTCGTAGACGTGCGGTTCGCCATTTAGAAAAAAATCGTGTTATTATATTTGCGGGTGGGACAGGAAATCCGTATTTCACAACGGATACAACTGCCTCACTTCGTGCAGTGGAAGTAGGATGTGAAGTCATCCTCAAAGCCACAAAAGTAGACGGTGTGTACACTGCGGATCCTAAAAAAGATCCAAGTGCAAAACGTTACTTAGAGGTTTCTTTTATGGAGTCTATCAAACACCGCCTAAAGGTGATGGATTCTACTGCTCTTAGTCTCTGTATGGACAATAATATGCCCATCATCGTGTTTGATATTTTTAAGGCAGGAAATTTAAGAAAATTAATCGATGGGGAACCTATTGGTACACTCATCTCCAATTCAGAGGAAGTGATTCTAGATGGTAGATGAAATTATAAAATCCATGCAGTCCAAAATGGACAAAACTGTTGATGCTTTGAAAAAAGATTTTGGTACGATTCGTACAGGGAAAGCAAGTCCGATGATGGTAGAAGATGTAAGAGTCGACTATTACGGAACACTCACTCCTCTAAATCAACTTGGTAAAATTGCTTGTCCAGAACCTAGAATGATTCTCATCACTCCTTTTGAAAAGGGTATGCTAAAGGACATCGAAAAAGCAATTTTTGCAGCAAGCCTTGGTCTTACACCTAACAACGATGGTTCTAGCATTCGTATCAATATCCCTGAGCTAACAGGAGAAAGACGAAAAGAACTCGCAAAAGTGGTCAAACAAAAATCCGAAGAAAAAAAAGTTGCGATTCGTAACATCCGTCGTGATGCCAATGATGAGTTGAAAAAACATCAGGCTGAAATGTCTCAAGATGAACTAAAAGGCCACCAGGACAAAATCCAAAAAATTACGGATTCTTACATAGCCAAATTGGGAGATTTGGAAAAGGAAAAAGAAAAAGAGATCACCACTCTTTAATTTCCTATGAAGTTGAATACAATCCCCGCGCACATTGCTGTCATCATGGACGGAAATGGAAGGTGGGCGGAAAGCCAGGGGAAAAAAAGAACCGAGGGCCATAGAGAAGGGGCGAACGCGATCGATCGCCTTTTGGATGTGGCTTTGGAATATAAAATCCCCAACATTTCTCTTTATGCGTTTTCTACAGAAAACTGGAAACGCCCCATCACCGAAATCCAAGCCATCTTTGGTTTGTTAGTTGAATTTATTGAAACTCGCCTCGATACCATCCACGAGAAAGGGATTCGGATTCATCACAGTGGAGCGAGAAATAAACTATCTAAAACTGTTCTCGCAAAAATTGACCATGCTATGTCGGTCACAAAGAAGAACAAAAAGCTCACTGCTAACTTTTGTTTGAATTATGGTGGGCACGAAGAGATCCTAAGTAACTTTTCTCGGATTATGGCAGTGCGGAAGTCCAAAAAAGAGGCCTTGGACAAACCGATCAGCCCCAAAGAATTTGAAAAATATTTGTATACATCCCCTTTGCCACCAGTAGATTTATTGATCAGAACTGCGGGAGAACAAAGGATTTCCAATTTCCTTTTATGGCAAAGTGCGTATGCTGAAATGTATTTTACAAATACACTTTGGCCGGACTTTGGAAGAACCTCTTTGGAGGAAGCCCTTCTTTTTTTTGATTCCCGAAAACGTAAATTTGGTGGTTTGTTATGAGTGAGACAACACTCCGTATCCTATCTGCAATTGTACTGACCTTTGTCTATGTGTTTATGATCTTCCATAGTTCTTGGTATTACCTCGAATTTTATTTGTTTGGTTGTGTTACGATCTACCTCGGATTAAAAGAACTTTATGCATTCTGCAAAAGAGAGGATTCCAAACCTTTTTTCGGAACAGGGCTTATCTTCTCACTTTTGATTTTTACAGTATACTACATTCAATTTTTAGGAATGCAGTTTGAAGTCACTCCACCTGCATTTGTATTGGAATTGTCTAAAGTTTTAAGAGAAGGATTCCATCCGATTTCTTTTTTACTCATCGCACTTTCGATTACCGTTTGGATTCTTCAGATTCTCAAGCGTCCGTTAGATGGTGCTTTATTTTCTGCAAGTTCTACGATCCTTGGCCCGATTTACTTAGCAATTCCTATCGGACATTTTTTACTCCTCCTCGCATTTCCTTTTGGAGCCTATTATATCTTTTTAGTATCTGTGATTACTTTTATGAGTGATGCCGGTGCTTATTTTGGCGGTCGTTGGTTTGGAAAACATCCTGCCGGTCTTAAGATCTCTCCCAAAAAAACTTGGGAGGGTTATGTGACAGGAAATATCACGGCAGTTGTGGGCGTACAAATTCTAAACTTAACTTGGGAACATTTTGGCGGTGTGAAGTTGCCGGTCGGGATTTTGGAATCGGTGGTTCTTGCTTTTGTTGTCTCGGTGATTTCTGTGATGGGAGATTTGGCAGAGTCTGCAATGAAACGTGATGCCAAAATCAAAGATTCAGGAAGTTTGATTCCGGGCCATGGTGGGGTTCTCGATTTAGCAGATGCTCTTCTTTTCACCGTTCCTGTCATTTATTATTATTTCCTATTTAAGGGAATTCTCGGTTACGCGGTCTGATTCTCTTCCTGAGAACGGTCTAAGAGTTGCATGGTTGGAGTATCCGTATTAGGAATATCTGGTTCTGTTGGCTCTTCTACCGTTAAGGTACTTCGCCAATTTAAAGAATCTTTCTCGCTACGTAGTTTTTCTGTTCATTCCAACCTAGAACTTGCGAAGTCTCTGATCGAGGAATTTTCCCCGGAAGTGGTTTCCATCACCGATTCTAAGTTAGAGGGGGCTTTGGGTTCTAAGTACAAATCCACCTCCATTCTTTATGGGGAAGATTCTCTTTCTAATTTAGTAACACTTTCTTCTGTGGAAGGTGTAGTCACTGCTGTTGTGGGTGCGCGTGGGGTAAGACCAACCATTGCTGCCATCGAAGCTGGAAAAAAAATCGCCATCGCCAATAAAGAAACTTTAGTTACTTTTGGGCCACTCATCAATCGTTTGGTAGTAAAATATGGAACTCTGATGGTTCCTGTTGATTCCGAACACAATGCACTCTTTCAACTCATTGAAAAAGAAAAAAGATCTAATATTCGGGCCATCACGCTTACTGCTTCGGGGGGGAGTTTTCGCACCCTTCCTTTAGAAGAATTGGAACATGTTTCCGTAAAACAGGCATTAAATCATCCAACTTGGTCCATGGGCCCAAAAATTACGGTGGATTCCGCTGGCCTTATCAATAAAGGTCTAGAGGTGATTGAAGCTCACTTTTTATTTGGATTTTCCTATGACGAGATTGAAGTGGTGATTCATCCGCAATCACTCACACATGGAATCATTGAAACTTTGGATGGAGCTTGTTTGCAATACACAAGCCATCCCGATATGGTTTATCCCATTGCTCATTCATTATTCTATCCGACCCCAACTCCCAAAATGTTAATCGAAAGAAAACCTGCTACTTGGAAAACATTAGAGTTCTTTCCGCCAGATTTAAACCGTTATCCAGGTCTTACATTGGCTTACCAAGCGGGAAGGGCAGGGGGAACGGCACCTTCTGTGTTCAATGCGGCAAATGAAGAAGCTGTGGCTTTATTTTTAGAAGAAAGAATTTCTTTTACCGCCATACCTAAGTTAATCGAATCTGCGTTAAATCAAATTCCAAATTCATTCCCAGAGGATTTGGAAGGATACTTAGAAAAAGACAGGGAAACCCGTGAATTCATCCAAAGAGAATTTGTTAAAGGAGGAGTGACTCCATGATTATAATGGTGTTTGGCGCCGTATTTATGTTGGCGGTTTCTATTTTTATTCACGAATTGGGGCACCTTTTATGTGGAAAGTTGGTTGGTGTAGAGGCTCGTATATTTTCGTTAGGTTATGGAAAGGGGATTTGGAAAAAGAGAATTGGTAAAACCATCTACCAAATTACAGCCATCCCTATTGGTGGTTACGTTCTTTTCCGCGGAGATGACTATAGCAAAAACAAAAAACCAAAACAAGGGGATTTGTTGGCAACTCCTCCATTACGTCGTATGATCCCAGTTCTCGGTGGTCCATTTGCCAATTTAGTACTCGGTTTTGTTTTATTATTTATTTTGGAGTTATCAGGAGATAGCCCTTCTTCCAATCGTATTTTTATTGAAGATGCGAACAAAGTGTCCAGCCCAGCTTATACGGCAGGACTTCGCACTGGGGATCAAATTGTATCCATCAATGGGAAATCTACGGAAAGTTTTGAAGATATTTTTACGAATGTAAGTTTGACTTCAGGTGACCCGGTTACTGTTTCTTATCAAAGAGAGAAAGAAATAAAAACCGTACAGGTGATTCCTAATCTATATTCGGCAGGGGGACACCCCACGATTGGTGTGATGCCTTTTGGAGAAAGAAGGGTGGTGGCCACCTTTACTTATGGGGAACAACTCAGTCATTTTATAGCGAATCTCCTGGATCGTGATGACAAGTCTTCTGTTTACTTCCAAGAAAAAATTGAAGAACGAAAGGATGAGATTCCGGAAGAGTTACTCAAACAAAGGGAAATTCAAGAACGAGAAAAATCTCTTCGTAGGCGCGCTTTGTCTTTTTTGAAAGACGGCGATATGATTTTGCAGGTAGCCGGTGTCGATGTTCATACCGTTCCTGAATTACAAACGGAACTTGGAAAACACCAAGGGAAAACAATTCCTGTTGTGGTAGAAAGAAAAACGTATCCACTCCTCACTCCTTGGGCGACGGAAACAGTTACCATTCAAATTCCTGTGTTAGGTGCGAATGTCTTTGAATTTTGGGATATTCGTCATCCCAAGTTTGCTGAACTTGGGATCCCTTATTTTCGGTTGGATAGTTATGATTCAGAAATTGAAAACCGGTTATCCAACTTAAAAATCGAAGATAAAACCTTTGAAAAAGCGGAATTGTTTTCTGAATACTTAAAACAATCTTCAGGTAGAAAGGATATCTGGATTGGAAATATGAAATATTCTGCAGACGTAAACCTGAAACCCATTGGGCTTTTGGGTTTTCGTGCTTCCATGAAATTTGAAGCAGAAAAGTTACAGAAAGAATCTACCGTATACTCATCGCTAGTTGGTGCTTCGAATAAAGTCTATGAAAATGTATCCACAACTCTAAAAGGAATAGGGATGTTGTTTTCTGGACTTCTTTCCCCGAAAGAAAACCTTTCTGGTCCTATTGGGATTGTACAAATCGCAGGGATTAGTTTGGAATATGGTTGGGTGACTTATCTTGACTTTGTTGCCAAAATTTCTCTCGCTCTGATGGTAATGAATCTACTTCCTATTCCGATGGCTGACGGTGGACATATTGTACTGTATGCTTATGAGGCAGTGACAGGTAGGCCACTCCCTAGAAAAGCAATCGAAGCCATCTTCCGATTAGGGTTTTTCTTTCTCATTGGACTTGGGCTTTATGTTTCCTTTAATGATGTGATGCGTATTTTCTAAATTTTAATAAATTAAACTGTATATAGATAAAAGAGAAAAGGTCGATGAAAGCTAGTTCCTATTTAATTCCTACTGCAAAAGAAGATCCCCAAGATGCCGTTGTTGCCTCTCATAAATTAATGACGAGGGCGGGGCTCATTCGTAAGTCTGCTGCGGGGCTTTATTCTTATTTACCTTTAGGGCTTCGTATCTTAAAAAAAATTGAAGGCATTGTTCGCTCCGAAATGGACAGGGCTGGTGCTTTAGAATTCCAACTTCCGATTTTAACTCCGAGTGAAATTTGGAAAGAATCAGGTCGTTGGGATAAAATGGGGAAAGAGATGTTTCGTTTGAAAGATCGTCATGACAATGAAAGTTGTCTTGGTCCCACTCATGAAGAATCCTTTTGTGTTCTTGTGAAACCAATGGTTCGTTCTTATAAAGATCTTCCGATTAATGTTTACCAAATCCATACTAAGTTTCGAGATGAAATTCGCCCTCGCTTCGGAGTGATTCGCTCTCGTGAATTTACAATGAAGGACGCTTATTCTTTTCATTTAGATGATGAATCTTTGGATAAAACGTATCAAACTATGCGTAAAACCTACCGAAGGATTTTTGCGGGGATGGGACTTTCCACGATCCCTGTGCAAGCGGATTCGGGGAATATGGGTGGATCTGCATCTGAAGAATTTATGGTAGTGTCTCCCATTGGAGAAGAAACCCTTACCATTTGTCCTTCTTGCCAATATTCAGGAAATATAGAAAAAACTCCTGTCATTCATGATCCAAAGGTAAACAAACAAGCGTTTGCTGGAAAAGATAAAATCCATACTCCCGCAAAGAAAACAATTTCGGAAGTAGCGGAGTTTATCAAAACAAAGGAAGAGAATTTACTAAAGGCTGTCGCTCTTTGGGCTGACGGAGCCTATGTCCTTGTTTTTTTAGAAGGAAACCGTGAGCTCAATGAAAACAAATTAAAAAATCATTTGGGTTGTAATGAACTAAGGCCAATGGGTCCCAAAGAGATGGAAAACTTAGGTTTGGTTCCTGGTTTTATTGGCCCTGGGTTTCCTAAATCAGAAAATCTAAAAATCGTGATTGATTCTCTGATTGATTGGAACTTTGAATATATTTCTGGCGCCAATGAAGTGGATTATCATGTAGCGGGTGTTAGACTAAATTCCTTTTTTAAAGAGGAAGAAATAACCAAAATCGATGTTTCCCAAGCACAAGTGGGAGACCCTTGTCCGAATTGTGGGAATGGCCTTACTGCCGAAAAGGGAATTGAAGTGGGTCATATTTTTAAATTAGGCCAAAAATATTCCAAAGCATTTGATATTACTGTTTTGAATGATAAAGGGAAAGCCACAACAACCACTATGGGTTGTTACGGAATTGGCGTGAATCGTTGTATGGCAACTGTCATCGAACAATGTAATGATGACAAAGGGATTTATTGGCCAGTTTCGATTGCACCATTTACTGTTTGTTTGGTGAGCATTGCCAAAAACCCAGAAGATATAGCAAAAATTGAATCGATCTACCTGGCTTTGGTGGCGGCTGGGATTGAAGTCCTTTGGGATGACCGCGATCTTGGCCCCGGTTTTAAATTCAAAGATTCGGAACTCATTGGATTCCCCATCCGACTCACGCTCGGAAAAGGGTTTTTGGAAAAAGGTGAGATCACAATCCTCGATCGTAAGTCCATGGCGGAAGAAACGGTGTCCTTTACAACGAATGAAGATTTGGTCGGAAGACTACAAAAACAGATCCAAAACCTTCGTGAGACCCTTGAAAAAGCAGTGGAACAAGTGGGAACATGAACTTCTAAGGATTTTTTCTTCAGAACCAGGGTAAGCGGTGGTAGGAATTAAGGCTTTGTGATAGAAGGGAGCCATTGGGTGGCGGGTCTAGTTCCCCACCCTTAAGTCAGGGCGGGGAGAGTGTACCCAAAAACCCCCACCCCCCGCAAAAGAAGCAGTTTTCATATTCGCCCATCCCCTCATCATGGGATATATGGGCAAAAACCTACCTGGATATTTTGGTGAATTCGGCGGCCGTTACTCTCCTGAGATTTTGACGGAAGCATTAGAAGAACTTGAATCCACCTATCAAAAGTTAAAGAAAAGTAAAAAGTTCAAAAAGGAACTTGAATACTATTTAAGAAACTATGTTGGAAGACCTAGTCCTCTGACTTATGCAGAACGTCTCACCAAACAATGGGGAGGTGCTCGTATCTGGCTCAAACGCGAAGATCTTAATCATACAGGTGCACATAAAATTAATAATGCCATTGGACAGGCGTTAATTGCTAAGTTCATGGGAAAAAAACGCATCATTGCAGAAACGGGAGCTGGTCAACACGGTCTTGCGACAGCAACGGTGGGTGCTATGTTTGGAATGGAAACCGTTGTCTATATGGGGGCAGTAGATGTTGAGAGGCAAAATCTCAATGCTAAAAAAATTGAGATGTTAGGTGCTAAAATCCTTCCGGTCACTGCAGGAGAAGCCACTCTTAAAGAGGCAACTAGTGAGGCGATGCGAGACTGGGCACTCAATGTTTCCACTACACATTACATTGTTGGTTCTGCCATTGGACCTCATCCTTTCCCTACGATTGTTCGTGATTTTCAAGCAGTCATTGGAACAGAGGCAAGGTCTCAGTTTAAAAAACAAAATAAAAAACTCCCCAGTGCGATTGTTGCCTGTGTCGGTGGTGGATCCAATTCTATAGGAATGTTCCATGCATTTTTGAAAGACAAACAAGTTGCTATCTATGGAGCAGAAGCTGGTGGACTTGGTCCCAAACCAGGAGAACACTCTGCAACATTAACTTATGGGAAAACAGGATTTTTACATGGTACAAAAACCCTCATTATCCAAGATGAGTCTGGTCAAATTGTTCCAGCTCATTCTGTATCCGCTGGGTTAGATTATCCTGGAGTGGGCCCAGAACATGCTCATCTTTCTAAGATTGGAAGGGTGGATTACCGGATGGTGACAGACGAACAAGCATTAGATTCCTTTTTGGAAGTCACTCGTGTGGAGGGAATCATTCCAGCACTTGAAACTGCCCATGCTTTTCATGTTGCGAGAGAAGTTGCCAAGGATCTTGGAAAGAAAAAAGATTTAATCATTTGTCTTTCCGGGCGAGGGGATAAGGACGTAACGGAAGTTTTACGGCTACTGGGTGAAAAAAACAAATGAGTAAAATAAAATCATTATTTGAAAGTGGAAAATTCAAATCTGCTTTTATTCCGTATTTTACCTTAGGGGATCCAAACTACAATGATTCGATTGAGTTTGGAAAAACCATTTTAGACAATGGAGCCGATATTTTGGAATTAGGAATTCCTTTTTCGGATCCTGTTGCCGATGGCCCTGTGATCCAAAGAGCAGTTGCTAGATCTTTAAAGAATCGTTTTTCTTTTGATGAAATTTTTCGTGTGACAAAAGCGATTCACGATCACAAACCTGAGACCCCTCTTGTTTATCTTACTTATTTCAATCCCATTTACCATTGTGGGATTTCGAAATTTTTGGACCGGGCCAAAGAGTCGGGAATCATTGGACTTGTGATTCCTGATTTGCCCTTTGATACGGATGAAAGTGAAACCTTATTTCGGGAATTAAAAGCTCGTGATATGGATCTTATCCACTTAGTGACGCCTGCTTCCGAAAAAAAGAGAATCCAAGCCCTTTCTAAAACCTCCTCTGGTTTCATTTACTATGTAACCTCTTTTGGAGTGACGGGAGAGAGAAGGGAGTTCTCGGTGGATTTACAGGAAAGGATTCGATTTTTAAAAGAAACCATCCGACTACCGATATGTGCTGGATTTGGAATTTCAACTCCGGACCAAGCCAACCAAATTTCTCAGTATGCAGATGGGATCATCATTGGTTCTGCCATCCAAAGGGTCATAGAAGAAAACGGGACGGATCGTTCGAAGGCAGTTTCGGCACTGGCAGATTATATTTCTAAGATTCGGGCTGCCATTTCCTAAATTTTTTTCCCGCACTTACCAAAAACATTTGAGTCTCTTTAAAAATTCCGGGAAAATGGTCGGAAATTCCCAAACGAATAAAGAGGCTCTATGTCCGACAAAGAATCAAAATCGCTTTCGATTTTGGACTATCTCAGTGTTACCGTCGCCACCCTAGGTTCACTCGGTGTGATCATTTCTGTCGTAATGACAGGATGGGAATATGAATTTTCCTTCCTGATTGGCGGTTTACTTGCCTTACTCGCATCTTCTTACTTTGTCTATAAAACGATTGAAAAGGTATCTAAAGATAAACAAAAGTCAGGTGCCATTTGGTTGTCCTATGTAATTGCCATTTTTATGTATGCTATGGTAAATACCTTCCAACCTCTAAAAGATTTGGAAGAGAATTCCGTTTCGACTCGTTTTCAATTCCTACGTGGATCAAATACCAAAACAGAAAGTGAAGGTGATACGGGTCGCATCGAATACATCCAGTTCCAACCTCCAGCTAAGGCTCGTAAGGATATCAATATCATTGGTATCACAACAGAATCATTAGAAAAACTACAAGGGACTTGGCCTTTACCTTGGGGTTACTATGCTGATATCATTGATACATTTAAAGAATCGAATAACATTCTAATGTTCGATATTTTCTTCGTAGATTACAAACCCGGTCAATCAGAAGAGATGGCAGCCGCTCTTCAAAAGAACCGGAATGTCCTCTTTGACTACCCTATGGAAGTCAGTGCGGAATCAAAAGAAGCGGTTCTCAATTTAGAAAAACGAATTGATATCCTTCGTAAGTTCCAATTGAAAAACGTAATTGATGAAAACGATGCGGGAATTTCCTGGGTGAAATTTCCTCAGCCTCCGATTGAACCAATTGGTGAATTGTCAGCTGGTCTTGGTTTTGCGAACGTAAAAAAAGACGAATCTGGTTTGAACCGTAAAATGCCACTTGTGGTAAAGGTTTATAACTCTGGTCGGGACAGAGAAACAGAATATTTCCCATCCATCGACTTACTCATTGTTTGTAAATACTACGGCATTGATGTACAAAGAGATGTAGAAGTGAATATGGGACACTATGTTAAATTGTCCAACATTCCAAACAAAATCATTCGCGAGTTCAACATCAAAGAACGTAAGTTCGAAGAAAGAGATGTAATGCAAAGTCCGAATGAGAAAAGAGAAGTTGTGATTCCCATTGACTGGGAAGGCCAAATGGAAATCAACTTCGTGGGTGGCCGTTACTCTTTCAAACAAAACGAAATTTTTGAAGTTACCAATGACTGGGATGCTGAATTACTCGAAGCCAACCAAATCAATAACAAAATTTTCCTAGTTGCTATGTATTATGCAACGGGTCGCGGAGCTTCTAAAGACTCCCACTTATCTCCGTTTGGTGATATGTCCGGAATCGAACACCACGCCCATGCAATCAATACCATCTTAAACCAGGACTTTTTATCCACAGTTCCCAACTGGGGGATTTTTCTAATTTATGTGGGCCTTGGTGTGATGATTGGTTTTTTACAACCAAGGGTAAAAACACATATCGGTTTTGTGATTATGTTAACTCAGTTATTACTCTATGTGGTTGCTGCGCTTTATATTTTCCAAACGTTTAATCTCATCACAGTCCTTCCTTCAGTGACCATCGAACAAATTGTGGTTTTTGTGGCCATCATCGGATTTAGGATCTTAACAGAAGAAGAAAACGTAAAATACATCCGTCAGACTTTTTCTAAATTCGTATCGAAAGACGTTGTGGATGAACTCCTCAAACACCCTGACAATTTAGCTCTGGGTGGATCGAAACGAGAAATCACAATTTTCTTCTCTGACGTTCGTGGGTTTACCACCATCTCTGAACAATTAGGACCGGAAGATTTAGTGAAGTTGCTCAACGAATACCTATCAGCAATGACGGACATCATCATTGAATACAAGGGAACCATTGATAAGTATATGGGAGATGCGATTATGGCATTCTGGGGAGCACCGGTTCCTTTAGAAGACCATGCGTACTACGCTTGTGTTGCTGCACTAGCACAGCTTGATTATTTAAAAGTCCTCCAACAAAAATGGGCAGAACGAAATGTTCCTGTGATCGATATTGGTTGTGGTCTGAATTCAGGTCCAGCGGTTGTGGGAAATATGGGTTCCTCACATAGGATGGAATACACCTGTATGGGGGACACAATCAACTTAGGCTCCCGTTTGGAAGGGTCCAATAAAATGTACACCACCAACGTCATCATCTCTGAGTATACTTACGAAAAAGTAAAGGATCGGGTGGTTGCCAGGGAATTAGATTTAGTGCGAGTAAAAGGAAAAACCCAACCTGTTCGGATTTACGAATTGCTTGGAATCACAAACCCAGAAGATATGGAGAAAATGAAGCGGCCTCTCCAAAAGGCGGCAACATGAAGTTTACATGCCATCTTACCCTTATCTTGACAAAATTGAATTTCCCGAAGACCTTAGAAAGATAACAGAAGCAGAACTCCCCAAGGTCTGCCATGACCTTCGGGAATACATCATTGACACCCTCTCCGACGTGGGAGGGCACTTCGCCAGCAATTTAGGCGTTGTGGAACTCACAGTAGCCCTTCACTATGTTTTCCAGACCCCCCAGGACAAAATCATCTGGGATGTGGGCCACCAAACCTATCCTCATAAAATCCTTACTGGTCGAAAAAAAGAACTCCCCACCGTTCGAAAATGGAAAGGACTTTCTGGGTTCCCTAAACGAGAAGAATCGGAGTACGATTTATACAACACAGGCCATGCGGGGACTTCTATTTCCCAAGCACTTGGTGAGGCTTGTGCCCGTGATCTACTAGGCAAAGACTATAAAGTTGCTGCAGTGATTGGAGACGCCTCCATTGCTACGGGAATGGCCATTGAAGCCATGAACCATGGCGGCCATATCAAACCGAATATGCTTGTCATTTTGAATGATAACTATATGTCGATTTCCAAAAATGTGGGTTCCATTTCGAATTATTTAAATCGTATCATCTCATCTCAAGTTTATAACAGAGGTAAGACGGCATTTTATAGTTTTTTAAAATGGATCCCGCTCATTGGGCCTGCCTTACAAGCCCTTGCTCATAATATGGAAACCTCGTTTAAACATTTTATGATGCGTCCTGGTGGGCTTTTTGAAGATTTAGGATTCACTTATTTTGGACCGATTGATGGTCATGATGTGAATCGAGTGGTTCATATGCTTCAGAACCTTTCTAAAATCCAAGGCCCAATCCTTTTGCATGTACTAACACAAAAAGGAAAAGGATACAAACCAGCCGAAGCCGATCCCATCAAATACCATGGTGTGACACCGTTTAACAAAGAGTCGGGAAAGATGGCTTCTTCTGATTCCAATAAAATTAGTCTTTCTAAGATTGTTGGAAAAACTCTTACTGACCTTACCGATAAAGACAAACGTATCGCTGTGATTACCCCTGCGATGATTGAAGGTTCAGGGCTTCGGGAATACGAAGAGGCATACCCAGAACATACCTTTGATGTAGGAATTGCCGAACAACATTCCGTAGCATTTGCTGGTGCCATGACAAGTGGTGGTGCCATTCCTTTTATGTGTATTTATTCCACATTCCTGACTCGGGCGATGGACCAACTTGTGGAAGATGTATCCCTTATGAATTTACCGGTTCGGTTTGTGATCGATCGGGCTGGGATTGTGGGTCCTGATGGGGAAACCCACCAAGGTCTTTCGGATCTTGGTTATTTAGCAGGACTTCCCAACATGGATATCATTGTTCCAAGTTCTGCCCAAGATATCATTGATAGTCTTTATTTTATGAAAGACTATACGGAGCATCCAATAGCAATTCGTTTTCCTAAAGATAATGGCGACTTACGCGAGTTAAAGTTTGATGCGCCACGCCATGTCACGAAGGCAAAAGGCCGATTGGTTTCGGAAGGAAAAGACTTACTTATTTTATCTATTGGGTTTATGTTACCGATTGCAAATTCGGTGGCTGAGAATTTAAAACAACAAGGGATCTCGGTTTCTGTTGTGGATCTATTTTGGTTACGCCCTTATGATACAGAACTTGTCCATGGACAAATTGGCAAGAACCAAAGATTTGTCATTTTAGATGAAAGTTATATTCATGCTGGTGCTTCCGGTTTTCTTTTGAATGAGATTCCTTCTGATTTACTTGGTAAGTTTTTAAAGACCTTTGCCTTGCCGCCAGAACCCATCCATCATGGAGAAAGGAACCAAATTTTGGATCATTACCGACTGACTGCTTCGCAAATCGCAGAAGAATTGATTTTGTCTTTGAAAAAATAAAATTAGTTTTAGGGATATTGTAAAGAGTTCCGAAAATGAAAGAAAACAGGTGAGGATCTCATTGTCTTCTAGTTCTTTCCAACTTTCCTTAGATTTAGCAAAAGACCATTTTAAAGTCGGTGACTTAGACCGAGCCGAGTTTCACCTTCGTTCCAGTTTGGAATTGGAAGAATCCGAAGAAGCTTATTTTTACTTAGGATTGGTTCAAAATGCCCTCGGCCAATGGAGTGATGCTCTCGCATCGTACTACAAAGCGGTGAGTTTGAACCATGAATATGGCAATCCATGTAATGAAATCGGAGTTCTTTTGTTACGGATGGGAAATGATAAAGAAGCTGTCTACTGGCTTAAAAAATCGGTTCGTTGTGAACGAAATGATGCTCCTCATATTTCTTATTTTAATCTCGCTACTTTATATAAGTTATGGAACCGTCCAGAAAGATCCTTACAATACCTTCACAAAGCACTTTCTCTAAAAAAAGATTTTTCCGAAGCCAATGAACTTTGGAGAGAACTAAAATCTGACGAGGAAGCTCCTTCGAATTAAGAAAAATCTGTTGGGAGAGGGACGGAAATCTCTCCCAAATATTTCGGAACTTCCATCTTAACTCCCTTCCATTCTAAATAGGTAGATTCACCTTCCTCTTCTAAATGATCTGAAAGTTCTTTGGCTGCATTCCATGTAAAACGGTATTTAATTCTTTCTTCTGCAGACCGTAGGCCCAAAAGACCACCATCACTGGTTTCATAAATTTCAAATTCACCAAAAGGATAACTTCTTCCGTCATCGGTATGAAAGACTAGTTCAGTCTCCGTTGGTTCGACATGAAGGACATGACAAGGGCATCCATCAATGCGAATGTATCCATGTTCTGAGAGTTCTCCAAACTGATTCTCAATATAAACTCCTTTTCCATTCCCATGAAGATTGTTTCGGAAATATTGTAGGATTTCTTCTTTATCAATAGGATTTTCACGGAAGATCCACTCATCACTCGGTGAAATATAGATTTCTGAGTCAAAGATTCTCGGCATAAATTTTATTTGTACCTATATGCATATCCCTTCCAACTAGGAAGGTTTGATTTTTGTAGAAAAGAATTGGTAGAGCGACCCTTTTGGTCCATAGTTTCCACAGTCACTGAATCAACTGTTGTTTGATTTTTTTCTGTCATCCAAACTCCATCAATTTTCCTTCGAAACAAATCCTTTTTGACACGAGGTTCATAATCCTCCCAAGTCAAGTCTTCTGTATTACGAATGACTATCTCTCCCACAATTTTAAAGAGTCGTTTGGGACGTTCACGGAGGATTTCCACTTCTTCCCAGGAGTTTACCTTATAACGGGAATCATTTGGCCTGTAATCAGGTTCTGGGATGAAATCCACAGTAGAGCAGTGAATTACAAGTAAGAGTAGGGGAAATAGGGAAAAATTAAACCTCATTCTATTCCTTAGACAAAAATATGCTATACATTGGTAGAATTGCCATAGGATAAGCAATACAAAGATTTAGGCACCAAGCTTTCATGGAAGAAACAGACATCGGGAAACGCAAACGGGAAAATGTACTAAAGATTGGATACTCAACCTTGGATGAAATCGAGGAAAAAGTAAAGGCCTTTCGAGTCATGAACCAAAATGCCGTCAAAAAACGGTATCTCATCACGCGAGACCCCATCCTAGACCCTCAAGGGAAGGTTCTCCTCGCCAAAGCTCAAGAAATCGATGTATCAGCTGCAAAACTCCTGCGTCGTCATTTTAAGGGTGCTGATATGTTTAAGGTATTCCAACCGGACGAGGGACTTGTCATCATCTCTGATATGTCCACCATGGAAGGGGTCTCCTTCTCCATGGACATTGTCACCCAGATTATGAACCTGGGTGGTGGTGCTTACGAAGGATTCATCGACCGGGTGGATAGTTTTGAAGACTTCATCGGACTTCTCAAAAAAAACCTATTCCCGCGAATGATCATTGTGGGATACCTTCCGAAAGAAAAAATCCAAAACGAAATCATCAATTTTGTAAAAGTAAAACGGTTGGATAATTACCTCAGGGCCCTGGAACTTACCCATTCCGTTTTTAAACCCACAGCCTATTTTCCAAAAATCAAACAGGTCAATATTTCCCAAGAAGACCCCAAATCTTGGGGTCGATTTGTTGTGGAAATTGTCAGGGAATACACAAGACCTTATTTCGTAGAAGAAGTTTGATCAGGAGAGGATCATCGACCGGTTGAGCATAGCGCCGGCGATGTTTCCTGAATGGACAGCATGGGCCACCGATCGAAACATGGAAGCCATATCTCCCACAGCATAAACACCGGGAACACTCGTTTCATAAAGATTGGAAACTTCCAAGTGACCACTAGGAAGATGGTTACACCCAAGTTCTTCTGGTAACTTAGAATGTTGGACCATCGGTAGTTTTGTGTATAAAGCTTCGATTGGAACTTCTTTTCCTGAATCCAATTGAATGGCAAAAATTTGTCCCTCCTTGTGAAGGAGAGCCTTTACTTTTTCTGTAACCATTTGGACTTTTTCATTTTCCAATTGTATTTGTTCTTCTTTAGAAAATTGGATAGGACCGTTTGTATAAATGGTTAATTCTTTTGACCAGTGTTTTAGAAATTTAGAATGTTCGAATACTCCTGTCTCATTCATCCAAAGTCCAGTTTTGTTTCCCACATATTCATAACCGTGACAATAAGGACAATGGATCACAGACTTTCCCCAAGACTCAGAAAACCCAGGAATTTCAGGTAAGATATCTTTTAGTCCTGTGGCAAAAATAATTTTTCCTGTTTGGATATCTTCGAATCCACTCCCTTTTAAAACATACAAATTGTCTTTCTTTTCAATTTTGGTTACTTCGCTGATTCTAAGTTGGAAGTTAGGATACTTTTTTAGATCGCTTAATGCTTGGGAACGAATTTCACCTGGAGTCATTCCATCATGAGTGAAGAAGTTATGAGAGGCAGGTGTGTTTTTGTTACAGGGCCTTTCGGAATCAATGACAATGATCTTTCTTAAAGATCGAACTAGGGAAAGTGCGGCGGAAAGTCCAGAAAAACTACCACCGATGATGGCTACATCGTATGTTTGAGAAGATTCCATAAATGCAATTATGTTGCATTTATGGAAATTGGCAAGGACTAAACTTCGTAAAAAGTTAAATTTTCATAGAGCTCTTTGGGTAGGTTCCCGCTCGCATCCATATACTTTTTGTATTTGTTTTCGAATTCTTTATGTTGGCGAGTTCGAATGTTTTTGAACCGGTTGTGTAATTCTGAATAAGCTGGTTGTGAACTTACTTTTTCTCTGATGTTTTTATGGAAAGGGATATGTCTGTAAAAGATAGATCGGACGACACGATTGACTCTTTGTACACCTTCTGCTTCATACCGAATCCACATAGAATAATCATAAGCAAATTTATCCCTGTCTGTACGGAAACGTTTGAATTCGGAAGAGATCTTTTCTTTGAGTTCTGGAGAAAGGTCCTTACTCTTTTTGTAAAACTGCACATAATCTGTGTAATCTGCCGTGATGGATGGAATCCCCACGTTATTCCAATCGGGACCAAGTATGTTTTTACAAAGTTCCCAACGAAATGCTGCGATGGCTTCCAACATAAAGGTTTTTAAATCACCTGTTACGAAGTGAGGAATACAAATACGGCCTCTTGATTCCTTGGACCCTGCTCCACGGAAAATCGAAAGATCCTGCCACATCATGATCTTAGGCCCGATGGATGGAACTAAGATAAAGTCAGGAATGATGGATCTTTGGATGAATTCGTTTTTGATTCCAATCTCTTCATTTCTATAAATGACTTCTCTATTGAAGGCAGTGTAATCTACGCTTAAAATATATTGGAGGGCTTTTTCCACATCTTCTTTGGAAACAAAACATTTGTCCAAAGGAATTGTGATATGGTATTTTGTTAGAATCGGGAAATGGCTGGCAATGTTTCCTGAAGTTAATCTTACGTTTGGTTCATACATAGAAGAAATTTCAGAACCAAGTCTTGCTTCTCCTGTATCATAATCTGGTGGGATGTCTTTTTCTGATTTGATTCCTGAATCTTTTAGATCCATTTTTAGTTTTTCGAAAAAGGTTTGTCCTAGTTCATCCACAGAAGTAGGGGCTTCGCGTGAATAGATTCTTTCTAACCAATCAGTTCCGTAATGGATTGGTGCACTTGGATTTCCACCACCTTGGTGTAACCTACCAACAAGTTCTACGATATGGCCTTCATCCAAAAGAGTTTCGTCGAAGTACCCGTAACGTAACATAAGTTCAACGGCTTTGGGAGCTTGTTTTCCTGCCTGAAGCCATTTTGAGAAAGATTTTTTATAAACTTCCCAATAGGTTTTTGCAATCGTTCTTCTGATCTTTCTATTGTCTGGTTCTGGATCCAATGGGTTTTTAAAGGATTTCAGTTTTACCATTAGAGTCGAAAATTCTTTTACTGCTTCTGGATCTACTTGCGAATAGTTTAGAATCTGGCTTGCTGAGTTTAAAAGTTCCGTTTTTAGAGCTTTGGTATCGATTCCTGCGTGAATGGTTCCATTGCTCTGCGCGGAAAGTTCCTCTTTGTTTTTTTGTGCTGAAAGTTCGTGGCTGTATTTACCAGTAAGTTCCGTTTGTTTTGTTTCTAATTTGTCTAAACTATTTCCGACTGAAGCAAAAGGAGAACCAAAAATTTGTTTGTATTCTTCGAGTAGGGATTTGGATTTTTTAAGTGCCCATTCGGTAACTGGTAATAGAACAGTGGAAGGAATTGTAGAATACCCTGTGTTAAATAAATCCAATGTTAAATTGAATTTTTCAATGAGAGCATTTTCTCCAGCAAACATTGTATTTAACATTTCTGATAGTTCGAATGTTTCTTTGTTTAAAATTTCAAATAACTCACGATAAGTTTTCACATAACTTTCTGCGGCACTTTGTAATAGGCTTGGATCTGCTTCAAATAAGGCCTGTGAAATTTTTGGATTCACAGAAAGGATTTTTCTAATGAAGTGGAATTCTGCATCGTTCCATTCAACAGATTCGCTATAGTTTCTTTCAAAGAATTCGCCGTGGTCTTCTTCTAAAAAAGTAACACTTGGTTTGTCCGGTAAAATTCCCCCGTGTTCTTGGAACCCTGCAAGATTGTTTCTGATGAGTTTCATCACAGGATCAATGATGTTTTCATCTCGAGTGATGAGTGCTCCAGGACTTACATCAGAAAAAATAGATGGATTTAAAATATAATAGACGGCACCTAAATTGTCCATGGTCTGTTCGAACTTTGCCGCAAGACCTTTGATCGAAAGCACCCGTTTATAAAGTTCTCCAATTTCTTTGAGTAAGGTTCTAACTGCCATCACTCCTACGGAAACTTTGGATGTGAGAGTTTTTTTTGCATTGGGTTGGTTCATCACATACGTGGAGATGACACAGGAAGTTTTAGCTCTGATGGTATAAGGGTAAGGAGTTCCTTCGAGGAGAGCAAAGATACCTGGTGTGAGATTTGCCCCTTCCAAACTATAGAGAACAATGCTTGTATCACCGAGAGTGGTCTCTATACGAACCGATCCTTCGTGTAGGATGTTCATAGAAGTAGAGGCTTTGCCTCCGATGAAAAGGACTTCACCTGGATTGACTGGGATCTTTTGGTTATTTTTACTGGTATCTAGAGGCATTTGGTTGTTCGTTCGAGAAACTTTGGTTTCCGTCAAAACCTAATAAAGAAGCACCAAATTGCAAAATACTTTTTAGAAAAATACAACATGTTGAAGCCCCAAATCAAATTAAGTGCCAAAAAAGAAATTTATGTCCCAGGAGATAAGTCTATATCCCATAGATCAGTACTCTTTAGTGCACTCTCCCATGGAAAATCGGAAATTCATGGATTTTTAGAAGGGGAAGATCCTCTTCATACCTTAAATTGTTTTGCGTCTTTAGGGCTTTCGGTAGAGTCCATCGGCAAAGGAAGTTATTCCATCCAAAGTCCAGGGAAAAACAACTTAAAGTCTCCGGAAAAGGTTTTGGATTTTGGAAATGCTGGGACAGGAATTCGCCTCTCTGCCGGACTTTTGGCTGGTCTTCCTGGGTTCACGGCCACGCTGACTGGGGACGCCTCTCTCTGCAAACGGCCTATGGCAAGGATAATGAATCCACTTCGCGAAATGGGGGCAGAAATTATTTCCGTAGAAGGAAATGATCGGGCACCACTCCGTGTCGCAGGAAAACAATTAAAAACTTATTCTTATACAAGCCCCATTGCTTCGGCCCAAATCAAAAGTGCGCTGGTGCTTGCGGCTCTCTCCTCTGAAATCTCTATCGAATACAAAGAAGCCGAAGTTTCCAGAGATCATACAGAAAATATGATTCGGTTTTTGGGTGGGAATATCGAGCACCATTCACCCGTCCACTTCACAGTCAAACCACCATATCATTTTGAAGGTGCTAAGTTTGTCATTCCTGGAGATATATCAAGTGCTGCTTTTTATATTGTTTTTGGTTTGTGTGCGGGGGGGAGTGAACCACTTCTGATTCGTAACATTGGGCTCAACCCTTCCAGAGTCGGAATTTTAACGGTTCTAAAAAATATGGGCGGACGAATTGAAGTTATCGCCAAACGCCAAGAATGTGGTGAAGAGATTGGTGATTTACTTGTATATCCTTCAAAACTAAAAAGAACTGTCATCACAGAAGATTTAATTCCATCCATCATCGATGAAATTCCCATCCTTACCATTGCTGGTTTATTTTCAGAAGGTGGATTCCAAATTTCCCATGCAGAAGAACTCCGAGCTAAGGAATCTGATCGTATTTTATCCATGGTTTCCAATTTGGAAAGACTTGGGATCACTGTAAACGAATCCAAAGATGGATACGAATTTGGTGAAGTAGGAAAAATCCAACCTTGTGCCATCGAAACTTTTATGGATCATAGAATTGCAATGAGTTTTGCAATTCTGTCCAAACTTTCTGGCGTAGAACTGACGTTTGATGATACAAGTTGGGTAGATACAAGTTTCCCAGGTTTTTTCGAAATCCTAAAATCATTTTAAAAAAGATGGTAACGATTTGAATTAACATCTGATCTTAATTTTGAAAAATAAGATCAGATGAACCTGGTTCTGCTGGGATATGAACGCGGATGGTCACATCAAAACTAGAATCGTCCATTTTGGTAAATTCGTATGCTAGTTTTAATTGGTAATCCTTTAAAAGCATCAGTAATCCAATTCCCATATTGCCTGTTCCATGATTTCGTGATTCCAACGCCTCAAAATACAATTGGTCTATGTTTCCCGATTGGATCATTTGGATTTTGTTTTCAAAAATTGCTTTGATCCATGGGCTCACTCTGTTTTTGACTTCCACTCGTAAACTTGTTCCTAAGTCTTTGATCTCTACAAAAATTTTACTATTTTCTTTATCAGAATACTTGGCCGCATTTTCTACTAGTTCGTTGATGATGGTAGAAATTGCATTTTTGTCTAAGTGTTTTGATTCATAAGAATGAAAATAAAACTGAGAAATGAAATTGGACAATACATCGCATCTTTTCCAATAGAAAGTCATATCAATGGCTGATAGAGAAATCGATAAATGACTATGGTATAAAACACTTCCTTCCAGAAGTGATTTATCTTCACTTTTGACAGTAGCATTGTGATCGATTGTATCTTTAGAAGACAAAGGGAAATTGGTTTTTTCTCTGAGAGTTGGTGCGGGAGCGGAAAAACTGACAAAAGACATTGGGTACCTCTTTATGATTAGAGGATATCTTAAAAAGAAATGATCGTCGTCTGAGTGGATCAATCCTTACCTATAAAAAAATCGGTTTCGATCGAATCGGACAAATTGTGTTCGAAGTTTTCCGAACCTGTGTTAAATCATCTTGGAAAAATATTTCCATTTCAGAAGGAAAGAGACGAGAGTAATGATTGATACTTTGTTCGTTTACGTCTAATTTTAACAATCAAGTGGATTTAGATCTTTTTAATCTGGTGTACCAATGGCTTCTCCTATCCCATCTTTCAACGAATACTTAAATTTTTTCCTTTTATTTTCCGCATTACTTGGGTCCTTGTATGCGATCGGTGAGTTTTTTAGTTATCATAAAAATAGAAAACAAATTCTGCTTGGGATCATTTTCCTGGGAACTAGTTACTTCTTATTCAATTTTTACTTAATTTCTTCAGGGAAAATCAAGTGGTTGTATCCCTTATTCTTAACAGATTTGCCTGTCGTTGCTTGTCTTGGAGTTTTACTTGATGAATACTTCCTTACAATTTTAGAAGGAAAGTTTCGTTCTTTTCGGAGGCTTTCTTACCGCATTGTTCCTCTTGTTTCCCTATTTATTTTGATCATCATTTGGAATTTTTTGAATCAAAAATCATACTTTGAATCTCTGAACCAAGGCCAGAATCCATTTTTAGCTCGGCCACTGTTTCTGGTTTTGCCTATCATTTTGATTTATATTTGGTGTATGTTGCGGATTTTTAGAAGGATTTCAAAGCAGATTCGTTGGAGTACATTTAGAAAAAATTATACATTAAGAATTGGGTTTACCATTGTCGGATTTTGTTTGGCGTTATCACTTTATGGCCTCGTTACACTAGCAAATGGAGGCCAAATGGCTCACCAATTTTCCGGGATCGCCATTGGATTGTTTTTATGTTTTTTATATGTGTTAAGACAAAGTTATCCTGATTTCTTTTTGGAAGTTCGAAAAATTGTAGAAGAGGAAAAGAAAGAAAAAATCTCACAGATTTCTAAATTAGATCGAAATCAAGTTCGTCAAAAACTCCAAGATTTATTCGAAACAGAAAAGATTTACCGAGAAGAAAAACTAAGCCTTCGCGAATTATCAGAAAGAATGGATCTTAGTTCTCACCAACTTTCCGAATTTTTAAATACAGAGATCAAACTTAGTTTTTATCAATATACAAACCTTTACCGGGTGAATGAAGCAAAGGAAAAAATCGAAAAGGAACCGGAAAGATCCCTCCTTGCCATTGCCTATGATGTAGGTTTCGGTTCTAAATCTACCTTTAATGAAGCATTCAAAAAAGAAACTGGAACCACTCCCAGAGAATATAGAGAAAAAATTCTTAAAAAACATCCAGTTCGATCCATCCGGTCGTAGTTTTCATTCCAATTCGATCGATCCAGACGATTCTCATTCTTTTTCGTAGTAGGATGGATTCAAGTTTGAGAGAGAAATTTTGAAAAATTTCCTCTAAACAAATTTGATCCAAAGGATAATCACATGAAAAAGAAAATTAGTTTAGTAATTGCTATCGTGTTTGCTTCGCAAGTCACATTCGCTGCACCAGCAAATCAAATGAGTGTAAAGGAAGTCGCAAAAGTTCTTGTAACTAACGGAATGACAAACAAAGACGCGAATGAGTATTTAAAAGCTCATATCACTCCTGAGGAATTTGTTCGTATCAGTAGAGAGATCAAAAATGCTGAGTTTGCAGGAACTCTCGACCAAGATATGGATAAAATTGTTTCTTCCATTCAATTAAAAAAATCCACAGGGAACTACTTACATGGAGCAAACTTTAGAGTTTTTGAAAATGTTTTAGCTTCTGTGACTGTAGTTGCAGTGGTAGGACTCGTGGTTCATGCTGGTGGATTTGGAAACATAGTGAGTGGCGGGATGTATGATTCTGTAGGAATTGGATTCTAATCCTTTCTTTAATCTCACAAATAAAAATAATTTGATCTTGTTTCCATCCATTTTAAATGGCGATGCGAAACAAGATCTCTTCTTAAGAATAGAATCGATAGAGTATAAAAAAATGAAGAACATGAAGTTTAGAGGAAGTAACAAAAGACAAGTTATCTATATTTTGTTTTCTGTTTTTACATTGATTTTTGGTTTTGGCTTATCTGCAGAGGTAAAAAGGGAAAACCAAGTTTTAGATTGGGAAGAAGGCCGGAAGCGATTCATACATAAAAACATAACACTAGATGAATTGGGTCTTCAATCTCCAACACATTATATTTTAGAAAATTTTTCCATCCATTCAGAGTTGGACAAAGGGCCAATCCCTATAGAGAAGGTGGAAGGAAATTTGAAATTATTAACTTTGGGATTCCAACTTCGTAAAATAGAATCCAAATTTAAAAATATAGTCATTCTCTCTGGAACAAAAGATAAAGTTACCAGTTTCCAACCAAAGATAATTGTTCGGGTTGATGCACCATTTGCCTATTCGCCGACTAGTTATGTGGATTCGAAAGTTTCGCTTAAAAATACTGCATTAACCATTCCTGCAGCAGAATCTACAGGCAATTGGAATACGGAGTTGTGGTTTGCTCCTAAATGGGATTTCCCGATACTCAATACATTTGCTTTCGAAAGAATCATCGACACTGCATCTTGTCCAGATGCCATTTATCATGAATATACTCATTTGATTACAGGGAAGTATTTGGGAAATAACGCGATTGGTCGCTCTCTGGCGGAAGGAATTTCTGATTATTATGCAGCTTCTTTACTTGGTCATCCAGAACTTTACACTCACAAAACATGTGAAGCCGTCAAACGCCAACTTTTAGTTTCTACCTTTCGTTTGGATCAAAAGATTGGATACTATGATGCAACCATCGAATCCGATTTTAAAAAAGATTTTTCCTTCATTCCATCCTTGTTATGGCAGTATCGGGACTTAGTTGGGGATGAATTAGCAGATGTTACTATTTTTCAAGCGATCACAAAAACAAATGCAGGAGATCGTTTTTTTCCCGAGTTTGTGAATACACTCTCTAAGTCTCTATATGAGGAAATAAAAAAACGAAATGGAGAAGGGAAGGCCAGAGAAGTGGTTCTCAAACTTGAGGAAAAAGTATGGATCCCTCACGGAGTGTTTTCCCATTACAGCGAAAGACAAACTGTATTTTCTACTTTTCCAAAAACCACCGTTCGTATCCCCAATTCAGATGAGAAATCAAATGAGTTCTGTGATACTAAAAACGAAATGGAGTTTTATTGGAAGGAGGTAAACGTTGAGGAACCAACCCTTCGTTTCTATTGGAATTGTAACCAAGTGAAACTTCCGCTTGTGATCCAGATGGACCAAACCTCTGCTCTCAATTTTTTACTATCAGCCAATATGCATACATTGAATGGAAAACTAAGGTTTGCAAGTAGGAGCGCAGAAAAACCAAATGCAAAACTATCCAAAGAAGATCAAATGTTGTATCTCCAAATGTATGATTATATCAAGGAGAACTATTTTTATCGTAGAACTATGGAGAAAGAAATTCGTTTTTATTTTGATAGTGGGAACGATGCAAACCAAATCGAAAATCTTCGAATGGAGTTTGCTTATCTCGGGAATTCCAAAAAAAGATTTCGGTATACCTTCCCAGTCTTATAAGATTAGTTTATTTGATTGGAACTGAAATTAAATATTCTGCTCCCTTGTCTCCTCGAAAGCTAATAACCCCATTGATTTGTTTGGTGAGCATACTCACCAAAGTCAAACCAAATCCCATTTTGTCGGGGTTTCCCATCTGAGGGTCAAAACCTTTGCCATTATCGCTAATGAATAATTGGAAATTTTGACCTTCTCTATAAGCTTTGATGGTGATTTCTAATTCCTTACTGGTTTGCCTTGCGTATTTTACACTGTTTGTGAGAAGTTCATTGACAATGATACCAATTGTTTGGAGCTGTCCTGCTGATAATTCTAAAGGAGCAATCTCTGTATTTAGTTTTACTGGATAAGGAAATAAAGAAATGATTTCTTTTGCTAACGGAACTAAGTATTCATCCAGTCGTGATTCCCGAAAACCCTTCCCGGAATACAATTTATCATAGAGAAGAGCCATGGTTCTAATTCGACTTGTTGCATCTTTGAGAGAATTTCGAATCTCTTCGTTTTCTTGTGACCCGGCCTGTAAATCTAAAAGATTACTGAGGATAGTCATATTATTTTTGATTCGATGATGAACTTCTCTAAGGATGATTTCTTTTTCTGAAAGAAGGGATTTTACTTTTTCTTCTGCCGTTTTTCTTTCTGTAACATCATGGACAATGGAAAAAAGTAAAGAACGGTTGCTAGTTTCTATGGGAGTGGAATAAACTTCCACTTGTTTGATTTCGCCACTTGCCAATTTGTGTGGAAAAGAAAAATAATTTCTTTCTTCTTTCAGTGCACGGATTCTTTCTGCTTTGATTTCTTCACTCGGTAGAATATTGATTTCATCAATTTTCATCTTGGTTAAAATTTCGTGAGGGTAACCATAATATCCCACGGCAGCTTGGTTGGCACTGATGATTTCTCCCGTGTTTGGTTCGATGATTAACATAACCGAAGAGTTCTTTTCAAAAAAATCTCGAAACCGCCTTTCGCTTTCTGTGAGTTTTTCAGAGACAATTGATTTTTCGATGGCGATGTTGACAAGGCTCGCGGCTTCCGATATGATAAAGATATCAAATTCATTAGGGCTTGCAATTTCATGTTGGTAAATGGCAAAAGTACCTATGACTTCATCTCTGTGAGACTTGATTGGTTCAGACCAACAAGACAGAAGTTTTTCTTGTAAAGCCACATTCTTATATTTTGTCCAAAGAGGACTTGTTTCGATGTTTTCTACAATGACTCGTTTGCCAGTGTAAGCGGCTGTTCCACAAGAACCCACACTCGGACCGATGGTTTCCCCTTCAATCGCATCATTATAAATTTTTGGTAGAGAAGGGGCAGAGGCAATTTTGATTTTTGAATTCTCGATGAGAATGACAGAACAAAGCATGGAAGGATTGAGGGTTTCAATCCCTCTTACAATTTCAGTTAAGGTTTCGGAAAGGATGGTATTCCCAACGATGAGTTCTAAAACCCCGCTTCGGAAACATTCGAAGTCTGCAATTTTCTCAGGATCTAGATTTCGATTTCTAAGTTTCACCAGCGCTCCGCCTTGAGTGCTGTTGACGCTAAGAGGGAAGAAACAGATGTCAAGGTAAAATCGTTTACCACCGGTTAGCCTAAGCTTAGAAAGAATTCGTCTGGACGAAATCAATTCCAATTCTAGTTTTAGAATATAAACACATGAATCATCTGAATATAGAAAACGTCATTGCCATTGATGGGCCTGCAGGTTCCGGGAAAAGTACACTCGCACGTATGATCGCCCATAAGATTGGATATCTTTACTTGGATTCGGGCGCCTTTTATCGTGGATTAACTCTTGCTATATGGGAAAAATTTTTAGAAACAAAACAAGACGAATCTAAATTTCCTTTTTATGCTGAAGATTTAAGCGATGCGACACTTTTGGAAAAAGACGAAGCGCAGTTCGGATTTTCTGTGGCAAAAATTCCCGTACACTGTGAACTTTCTTCCACAGGGGAAAATTTGATGTTTTTAGGAGATCGGGACATAAGTGCTGAAATCCGAGATCCAGAAATCACTAAAAAAATTCGTTACATCGCCCCAAGGCGGGCTTTTCGAGAAATCATCAACCACCACATCCGAGAATTTGCTGGAAAACACAAATTGGTCATGGATGGCAGGGATATTGGGACAGAAGTTTTTCCTAAATCCAAATTTAAATTCTTTCTAACTGCCTCTGTGGAAGTCCGAGCCAAACGCCGTTACGATGAATTAATCACAAAAGGCTTCAAAGCGGACCTAAAACACATCCAGGACGAGATTGAGGCCCGGGATGAAAGTGACACCACCCGGACCGTGGCTCCCCTGAAACAGGCTTCCGACGCAATCCTAATTGACACGAGCACCCTCGACACAGAAACTGTCCTAAATACTATCCTGTCCAAGGTTTCATCCTCTGGGCAAATCTAGGTTTTGTATCCCGGTAACCATTGAATTCAACCAACCCATCCTCCCCCAAAAATGAGACCACTTCCTTCGGCGAATTATTAGAGAAGTGGGAATCGCAGTCACAGGCACAAGAGCAAGAGAACTCCGCAGGAAAAGGTACCCTCATTGAAGGGACTGTAGTCGATGTCATTGGTGACACTGTTTTCCTTGATATTGGAGAAAAATTAGAAGCTCGAGTTCCTCGTGAAGACTTTTCTGAAACGCCAAAACGCGGTGAAAAAGTCAGTGCGATCATTAAGAAACGGGTCGACGGATATTGTGTCCTTTCCAAAAAAGAAGCGGACCAACGAGTTGGTTGGGAAACCATTAAAGATGCAAGCCAAAACGGATACCCTCTCTCTGGTAAAATTGTCGGAGAAGTAAAAAACAAAGGTTACCTCGTAGAAAGCGAAGGAATTCAACTTTTCCTACCTGCTTCTCATGTAGGCGTTCGTTTTAAAGAATCCACAGAAGGTGGAAAAGAGTTTTCATTCAAAATCATTGAACTCAATGAAAAAACGAGAACTGGTGTAGTTTCTCGTAAAACCCTCCTTGATGAAATCAACGGCGAGAAGTGGGAAGAACTTCTTGGCAAAGTAAAAGTTGGCGACAAAGTCAACGGTAAGGTTGTGAAAATTGCCAATTTTGGTGTTTTCCTTTCTGTTTACGAAGTAGTAGGGCTTCTACGTCAAAACGATATTTCTTATAAAAAATTCGCTCCTTTCAAACAATACTTCAACATCGGTGCCGAAGTAGAAGTGGTTGTTTTGGAAGTAGATAAAGAGAATAATAAACTTTCTCTTGGGATCAAACAACTCTATGAAGATCCTTGGATTTGGGCAAAGAAAGAACTCGAGAAAGGAATGGTGGTACGAGGAATCGTAACTTCCCTTACTAACTTTGGTGCTTTCGTTGAACTCAAAGAAGGTCTGGAAGGACTCATCCATACCACAGAACTTTCTTGGGCAAAAAAACCACCTCATCCAAAAGATGTTTTGAAAAAAGGCCAAGAAGTTGATTCCGAAATTCTAGACATTGATTTCGAAGCAAGACGTTTGTCTCTTGGACTAAAACAACTCCTTCCTAACCCTTGGGAAGCTCTCTCTGCTAACGTTCGCGCTGGAAACGTGCTCGAAGGTAAAATCACTGGAATCACTAAATATGGTGCTTTCGTGGAAGTAGAAAGTGGAATCGAAGGACTCATTCATATCTCCGACATCACTTGGGATGAAAAAGAAAAGAACCCTTTGAACCTCCTTAAAAAAGGCCAATCGGTTCAATACAAAATCTTAGATGTCAACTTAGATGCACAACGTATCAGCTGTGGTCTCAAACAACTTTCAGAACACCCATACGAGGCTCTTCGCAAAAAATACCCACCAGGTACTCTTGTGGAAGGTCGTGTGAAATCCATCGTTAGTTTTGGAGTGTTTGTGGAAGTAGAACCAGGTTACGAAGGCCTTGTTCATATCTCCGAAATTCCAGATGGTCGCAACATTAAGTTAGAAGATCTTTACAAAGTGGGTGATTCTGTTCGCACAGTCGTTGTAAAAATTGAACCTAACAATAAGAAGATTTCTCTCTCTATCAAAGACTTTGATAAAGCAGTAGAACGCGAAGAGATGGCTAAATACATGAAGGAAGACAACCAACCTTCACGTGAATCCATCGGTTCTTTTATGAATTTAAACCAAAACCGATAGGTCCATGGATAAGTTTCATAAAAAAAATCAAATCGAACAAAAGAAACAAGCAGAACTCATCCAAAAGGATGAGTTCGCTGATTTTGAAGGTTCCAAAGCAGAACTCATATTTTTAAAGTTCACACATTTTTTAGCACGCAATCGTAAGTCTGTATTTATCAGCCTTGCTTCCGCTATTGTTGTGCTCGCGATTGTGATTGGATTTTTTGAATACCGTGCTTATCTTTTTGAAAAAGAAACAGTCACTCTTGAGGATTTGAAACTAGGCCATCAAAAATCCAAAGTGGCTCTCGATGCACAAATTCAAAGTTTAGAAACATTTTTACAAAACCAAAGCACCGGTAAAATGGAACTTCGTGTTTGGAAAGATCTTTCTAAACTCTATGCAGAAAAAGGTGAGTTTGGAAAAGCCGCTGGATTTCTGGAAGATGCTGCCAAAAAAATTGATTCTCCTAAAGAAATCAAAGCTCTTTACTTTTACATTGCTGGAAACTACCGCGAAAAAGAAAAAAATAACGCGAAGTCTTTGGAAAATTATAAGATTGCAGCCGCAGTGATTGAACCTGCTCGCGAACTAGATGGATTCAAAGCTTGGTCTTATTACCAAGCAGGACGTTTGTCTTATCTAACTGGTGACAAACAAGCTGCCAAACAGTATCTTGAAAAAGCAGTCAAACTAGAGGGATCGGAATCTGCGGATGATGTGAAACTCCTTTCTAGTTATTTACTCCTCAAACTCGGGAAAAACTAATTTATGTTAACTTTGGCTCTTCCGAAAGGTAGGCTTGCCGAAGAAACCGCACTTCTTTTGCAATCCAAAGGATGGTTGAAATCTCTGCCATCCGAGGGTTCGAAAGAACTCACCTTTGTCTCTGAAGACAAACGCCTCCGCCTTTTATTTGTCAGATCCCAAGATGTTTGCACCTATGTGGAAGAAGCTGCCGCAGATGCCGGCATTGTGGGTTGGGATATCATCCGAGAGGGTGGATTTGACCTCATCGCACCTGTGGATTTGAAACTAGGGGCCTGTAGGCTCTCTCTTGCCTCGTTTCCTGACTTTGATCTTTTTGCCAAACGTTCGAAAGTGCGTGTGGCCACGAAATACCCTAATTTAACCCGGGAGTATTTCTTTTCCAAAGGCATCTCTTGCGAAATCATCAAACTTTATGGTTCGATTGAGCTTGCTCCGATTGTGGGCCTTTCTGACTGCATTGTGGACCTAGTTTCCACGGGAGGCACCCTAAAAGCCAATGGTCTGAAGGAATTTGAGTCGATTTTATACAGTACAGCCCGTTTGGTCTGCAATCGCTCTGCTTTTTATCACAAACATACCGAATTACGGTCTCTTATCGAGAGCCTAGAAAATTAAAATATTGTTTTCACATTCGTTTTCCAAAACATAGTAAAAACCAGTTATAATTCCATAGAGGATAGCCATGGCAGTCCCAAAGAGACGTAAATCAAAATCGAAAGTTAGAACAAAAAGAGCCCATCACGCGATCGGCAAACCTAACTTAAACCCGTGTTCCAATTGTGGATCATTTGTTCTATCCCACCGTGTTTGCCCTTATTGCGGTTTTTATAAGGGAAAACTCGTAGTCGCTCAAAAAGTTAAAAAAACGACCGAAGATAACTAACCATTATGTGGGTCGCCGTGGACGCGATGAGCGGAGATTACGGCCCTGAAGGTATCGTCGAGGGCGCGGTACTAGCAGTTCGAGATTTCGGACTGTCTGTGTATCTCGTTGGCGACGAACAAGAGTTACTTGATATCCTGTTAAAATTTGATTATGACACTGAAAAAATCCGTGTCATTCATTCTACTGAAATCATCGGTATGAATGATTCTCCTTCAATAGCAGTCCGCGCTATGGAGGATTCTTCCGTAGTCAAAGCAGTTCGTTTAGTGGCAGATAAAGAATGTATCGGTGTGTTTTCTCCGGGAAACACAGGTGCTACTATGGCTGCCGCATTACTTCATCTTGGTCGCTTACCAGGTGTTTTGCGGCCACCCATTGCTGCCCATATTCCTAGAGAAGAAGGACCACCTGTACTGTTGTTAGATGCTGGTGCGAATGTCGATTGTAAACCAGAATACTTAGCACAGTTTGCTGTGATGGGTGAAATTTATTCCCGTGAACTTTTTGGAATCAAAAATCCCAAGGTGGGAATCCTTTCTAATGGGGAAGAAGACAAAAAAGGAAATACTGTTTCTGTCAAAACTTTTGATCTCCTAAAAAAAATCCCTTTTAACTTTGTCGGAAATGTAGAAGGCCGTGATCTTTATGGTGGTGGTCGCGAAGTGGACGTTGTTGTTTGTGATGGTTTTATCGGGAACATTGTTCTCAAAGCAACTGAAGGTCTTGCGAAGTCTATCTTTAATGTTTTAAGAAATTCCATTAGACAATCCAGTCTTGCCCAAACCGGTGCCTTACTTTTAAAATCAACTTTTAACGCTGTGAAAAAACGTTTAGACTATGCGGAATATGGTGGTGCCCTTCTTCTTGGTGTAGAAGGGATTTGTATGATAGGCCACGGTTCTTCGAATGCTTTGGCCGTTAAAAATGCTGTACGTGTGATTGCAGAGTGCGCCAAACATGGAATCAACGAAAGGATTCGGACAAGACTTGGCGAATACAAAACCTTACTTGGTGATTCGGGTTAAGATCATACAGGATTCATTTTAATTTAATTAATTTAGAAAATGTTTTAGGAATTAGAAAAGAAGAGGAAAAAATCAAATGATTAGTTTATCAGGAAAAACGGCCATCGTAACAGGTGGAGCTAGAGGAATTGGAAAAGCAACTTGTTTGAAACTTGCTTCTCTTGGAGCCAATATCGTTGTAGCAGATATGAACCCAGAAGCAACCAATGCCACTGCGGAAGAATTAAAATCCAAAGGATACAAGGCAATTGCTGTGGTTGCAAACGTTTCTGTAGAAGAAGATGCGCAAAAACTAATTGATTCAGCAAAAAAAGAATTTGGAACTGTAGACATCCTCGTGAATAACGCAGGGATCACTCGTGACACTCTACTCATGAGAATGAAAAAAGAGCAGTGGGATTCTGTAATTGCAGTGAACCTTACTGGAACTTACCTCTGTACACAAGCAGCGATCAAAGTTATGATGAAACAAGAAAATGGTGGATCCATCATCAACCTTTCTTCTATTTCTGGTGAAAACGGAAACATTGGACAAACAAATTACTCTGCATCGAAAGCAGGTGTGATTGGTTTCACAAAAGCAGTGGCTCTAGAACTTGCTTCTAGAAAGGTTCGTTGTAACGCGATTGCTCCCGGTTTTATTGCCACTGAAATGACAGAAGCAATCCCTGAAAACATCAGAGCCGGAATGGTACAAGCGATTCCGTTAAAACGTGCTGGTCTTCCTGAAGACATCGCCAACGGAATTGCTTTCCTTGCGTCAGATGCATCTTCTTTTATCACAGGACATGTCCTTGATATTAATGGTGGTGGTTTTCTACCAGGTGGCGGTCACTAAGATTTAGGTTAAGAAATCCAATTCAATGCCTAGCCTTTGACTTTTTGGCTGGGATTTGGATTGGATCTTCAATTCATTTGTTTTCGCGAATTGATCATTCAAATCATTTCGATTTTACCACCTTCGCTTTCCTCCTAAAAAATACTTAGATCTATTCATTCTGCACTTATAATTCTAAATAACAATATTTAGAGCAATTACAAGGTAAATTGCTAATTCAACATTTTAAGGATCAGATATTTGGTAATTTTCCCATATCCACCGAGTTTCTTCGGTAAAAGAGAGAGATTTAATATAACCAAACCTATATATGGGATTCGAAAAAGTGCTGATATCTCTTGAGACCGCGATACTTGCACAAAATTCCTTAGGATTTCTATCATCACTCAAATAATATCCATTTGTAATAATATTACGATTACAGAATAAATTAAGTAGATTTATGCCCAAAGGGCAGTCAAATCGTTCCATTATGCAAGTAACTAAGCGCGAAGTTACTGGAAGTGCTCTTCCATTTATCATTTGATAGTGTCTTAAATTTGGCATTGTGTAACTTGCAGGTGGTGGTGAGCCTGCGGTAGTTACTATGCCACCTTTCAGCGAAATTTTCTTTTTAGTGAAGGCAATGGATTTGTTGGTTACATTCGAACCAGTAGACAGACACTCTGAAGAATGATCTGTCAGCGAGTAATTTAAAGATAAATTAGGATCTGAAGGGCGAAAGTCAAAGGATAGTTTTTTCGACCAAAAATCACCAAATGATTGGATATTTACAGCTGTATCGCTAGAATCTTTCACGGATAGAGTCTCTGTAAAATCTGATTCTCTTTTGTTACACCGAATGAATGCTGAATCGGAAATGGTTTTTGATACTTGAATAGAGTTTCCAATGGAACGATCAATTAACGGTTGTCCAGTTCTGGTATATAATCGACAAGGGTCACCATATATGGATGAGGGTGGTAATACACCGCAAGTTGTATTCGGAATAACACCTACTAACATAGTATTTGGTGCTGGGTATTTCACCACACCATCCCTTTGTAAAAATCCCAATTGGTTGGTTTGGGTGAGAGAAACTTCTACAGGGGGATTTGTGTTGTCGTAGGAATGGACAACTTGATTTTGGTAGTGATTATCTTCGCCTAAAATCTGGTCTCCCACTTGGTCCAATTTCCGTGTGGTTTTATCTACTTTGAATATTTTAGTTCTAATTTGTGTAGTATTATTTTCAACTTTGCTATATTTTAGGTAAACAAATTGGGAAGTACTATCAATCATTACCGAGCGAAAATTTCCTCCGATGGCAATGGTATCTTTTTTAGTGAGATTTCCATTTGATGGATCTATCTCATAATTTCCAAGTGATTGTCCATAGTTTTCTGTTCTTAATAGTATCAATCCATCTTCTGATATAATAAATTTTTGTGGGCCTGAATATGAATTGTTTATTGGATTTCTGAAATTATATAGTTGGCCAGTGATTTGGTCTACATCTGTAACTTTGAGTTCACCGGACTGTAAAAAATAAGCAAATAGTCCACTCGGATGAAAGTTTAAAGTTTGAAGGCCATCAAGATCGGTTGATCCAATACTTTGAGATGAAAGTTTGTTTAGAGAAGGTAAATCTACTATATGGTAGCGATTATAGTGATGGAATGCATAAACCCAATCTTTTTTAGGGTGGGTTTTTGTTATGATTGCAAATCCTAGCCAGCCAGCATTACCATCATATGGATCAAGATTTTCTGTGTAACTGTTGTTAGTTATTGTTCCATTGGTTTTATTGAATTTGATTTTGGCTACACGATAACCACTATGCGTTCCTATTAAATAATTTTCATTCCTCGATAGTTCAAAGTTTAAAGGAATTACCGACTTTTTATCAGAAAAGGTTATTGTATCGTTCACGTAATCGATTCGATACACGGATAAATAAAATTCCTCGTAATCAGAATTGTATACATCTGATAACAGAAAAAAATATTTCCCATCCTTTGATAGAAAAGTTTGAAAGATGTTAAAGTAAGGATCTATTGACTTTGAGATTTTCTGTTCCAAAATATTTGTCAATAAGTTGTGTTTATACATTTTAATTTGGTTGTTTTCAACTGAAATTAAGTGCTTTGGATACTTAAACCCCAACACATTGATCGTAACCGGTGCATATAGATTACTGATATTTCCTGCTTTGTCTTTAGCCCACACATAAAAGTTTTGATTGCCCAAATCTTTTAATTCAATGCCAGAAAACTCTTTTAGTGAAGGTGAAACGGTTCCTGTTTGCCAACCAGGATGATCAAACTTTGGCTTTACATTGCTCTTCGTGATTAGCCAGTCGATCTCCTGTCCAGGCACATTGTCGGTAGCATTTGCAGAAAGTTTTGCGATGGGAAAATAAGTAGGGGTTTCGCTTAATAAAGTGAAAGAAGAAATGTTTGGTGGATTTGTATCGGGATCATTCGGATTTGTTTGTTGTATGATTTCTGTTAGGTCATTAATGCCATCAGAATCCGAATCGGCGAGATTGGGATTTGTTGTACAGACTGGAAACCAGGAATAAGCGGGACAAGATAAATCGGATTCAAAACTGTCTCGGATTCCATCCTGATCAGAATCTACTCCCGTTGTAATAAGCACCGTCTGTGCCAGAGAGGTAACACCTTCAGAGTTTAAAGCAAAGATAGAATAGTAGTACGTTGTATTTTCTTCTAATAGCGTATCTTTAAACCCTATTGTAGAGATTTCTTCTCCAAAGACAGGGAGTCCATCGGCTGGGCTTGATGGGGGTGCATTTTTTTTCCTTCGGATGATTAGGTTGGAAACAGAGTTTAGATCAATGTCCTTCCAAAGTAGAGTGGAAGAAGTTTGACCTGGAATTGCCGTGATATGAGTGATTGGATTCTGAAAATTTTCAGCAGAGGCAAGACAAGTCCCTGGATTATTTTCTTTTCTCTTAATGGCAACCCAGTAGTTGGTATCTACCGCAGTGTTTGTGGGTAGGCCGACTCTATTTCCATGTAGGGTCACTAAATTCCCTTTCAAAAATTCTTTATAATAGACTTTATAATAGACTTTATAACTTCCGACGGCATCGGTTGTTTGGATGGTGCGACTATCTAATGTCCAACTCTCAGAGGCGAGCCAACTGGCGTCACTGGCACCTCTTCTATCATACATGATGTATACTGTTAGGTCTTCATCTGCCACAAAATTGATATAATTCAGATTTGCGTTATGTTTATGTTCGGTAAAACTTCCGCAAGGCTCTGATCCAGTTTGGGGTGTTCCTCCGTTGCAGGTGGCAATACCAAAGGATCTGTTTAAACCCAATTCATAAAAATCGTTAGTAGGTGTAATTGTATAATTTCTGTCTTTGTAATATTTAAAATGTGCATCCAGTTGAGTCCACTGAGCACCTCCCTCCCCAGTGATAGGCATAGTAGTGGAAAGGCATTGTGGTGCAAGAGCCACTCCTGTATTTGTGGGAGTCGGTAGTGCCGTTAAAACAAAAGGTGTAAAGTGGTTTGTTGCTACTTGTATGGTTTGTTTTTCTAAATCGATGACTACGTGATCCATAGGGAGCCATGTTTCTGAAAAAACATCGAAATAATAGACTGTGAATTCTTCGATAAACCCAGCTTCTGTTAGACTTGATTTGTCATATTTATACTCGAAGGTAATGGGCTCTGGGAAAATCACGGATTTTGCTTCTACCGGATTGATCCCAGTAAAGGTCTCAAAGTTGAGTCCTATGTCATAAACATCTCCAATGGGAACCATTTTTCCTTGGACTAAGACGGGTGTTTCTGTAGATCCTTTTGAAATTTTCAAACTATTCTCAATGCTTGAGAATACTGAGTTACTCGGAATTGTTAAAGTTGGAGCTGGAACTATATCTACAGGAGCTGGCAACCTGTCTTCTCCTGAGTAGAAACCTGCACTGCTTAGAAAGGCAATTAAGACATTCCCAAATTGATTTTTGGTATTTTGGATTAAGGAACAATGACAGAGAAGAAAGAGGATGATTAAGGTTTGCTTTTTCATTTTAAGAATTTCCTATGTTTCGCTTTTCGTTTTTGGTAACATAAATATATGCTATAGCAAATGTTAACCAATCGGAAAGGATACTGGAGCAGGCCTGAGTTCAGCTTTGAACCATTTTTTGACATTTCGGCTGTTAGTTGAAGTATCATATTGTACATTGTGCACAATAAATTGTATAAATATTTCGTTTTGCTAGTTTGGGATTGATGTATCTCCGCTTGTTTGTTTGAGGAGTTCGTAGGCAAACGAAAGGAAAGTGTCTAAAGTAGGCTCTATCCTTTCTATATTTTCTAGAGACTAAAACCATCCCCTCTCTTCCAAATTACATCGGAATCGAGGGGATTTTTTTATTTCTTTTGTTGGTTGTGTTTGGATTGGTAAGAGAAAGCTCTCGGAATCTCCATTGTGTAGACTATCCCTTCGGTTTCTTCTGTAAAGAAATCTAATGCTTCCAATTCTGCGATCACTTCGTTTAACATTTTTTTAGGAATGAGTAAATTAGCAGAATCGCGTGCAGGGTTGAATAGGCTATTTTCTTCATCAAGTTTGATAAGTCGGTCTTGTGAGATTGTAGCACCAGAAATTCCTAGTTTAGAAAGTTTCATCAGCACTTTTTCAACAGACCCTTCCTTAGCATTGAGATGGATGTTGACCCCTTCAAAGTAACTACGTTTTCTTGCACCTTTTCGAAAGTTGGTAAATTGCCTTCTCCAATCTATATTTCCATACAACTGATCGAGTGCGGAGATGACTTGTTCCATGCTGGCGGCTTGTTTTGGTCCATCCAGACTAATCTTGGTATTGATCAGACCTCGTTTGATTGGGTATTCAAAGATAAATCCTTTGCCTGGTAGGTCGAGTTTTCCTGCTTCAATGATAAAGTCTAATGCGTGTTCTGCGTCAGAAGAGTGGACAATTAACTTAACAATTTCCTTTTCTTTGGGAATGGTAATTCTTAAAAGTCCAAGTCTGTCCCGAAGTCCTCTTCCAACCCCATAAGTGATGGTAGGAACGGCCACACCATTTTCTAGAATGTAATGTGACATGGTATCGGCCGCACCCCTTTGGATGATGCAAAAGATTCCAGTGAGCCCCGTAAAACCCATTGGTTTTGTTTTGATGGGATTTCTGTAAACCAGGCTATCTGCCACTGGACAAAATACCGAGATGTCTTCGGTATAAATAGATCCATGACCCGGAACGGTTAGGTCTGCCGTTTCAATGATCTTGTTAAACAAAAAGTCTTCTGTTTTTTTATCCGTGAGTACTTGGAAAATGACAACAGGTAGATTGTATAATTGATTACTGGAATAAAGGTTCAAAAGAAAAATATGATTTCTTTTGAGAATGGGATACCTTCCTAGTTCATGAGAAAAATACCGAACTCCTAAATTCGTAAAAAGTTTTTGGACCTCATCGGCAAGGTCTTTATGGACAACGACTGTAATTCTAATGGCTGAGGATTGATTCATTTTTCTTCTGCCTCAATATTGGTTAATGATTGTCTGCGAGATCTTTCCATCCATAAACCCATAACGAGGACGGTGAGTACGGGGAAAATCGCAGCGGAAGATAAAATTCCAAATCCATCTACAATGTTTAGTTGGTTCCCGATTCCAAGCCCAAGAACAATGATTAGGGGAACGGTAATGGGGCCTGTGGTCACACCCGCACTATCCCATGCAATATCGATGAACTCGGGTTTACTGAGTAAGGTTAGAAATACAAGAAAGATATACGAAGGTAGAAGGATGTACAAAAGGGGAATTCCTACAAAGATTTTTAAGATTCCGAGTAAAGTCCCGAGTCCCACTCCAATCCCGACGGCTTGGATGAGAACTCTCTTTTTGACGGTTCCTACGGTGACTTCTTCCACACTCGTTGCCAGAGCACTTAACGCAGGCTCTGCGAGTGTGGCGCTATATCCGAGTAAAAAAGCAAAAAGAAGGGCAACGAAATATCCTAAAAGATTGTCCTCTTTTCCAAAGAGTGGTCCATGGATGGGCACATAACTATAGATTTCTGATTTCGAGTCGTAGTTTTTATCTCGGAACGGAATTTGCGAAAATGATTTTTTATCTTTCAAATAAAAGAAATCTTCCGTGGTTCCATGTTCATCAGTGGCGGTGAAAACAATTTTAGGATTAAAGTTTTTAATTTCTCTTGTGGAATCTGTGAGTTCAATGGAGCGAAAGGAAGAAGGGAGTTTGTTTCCCACTTGGCTTCCGAGTTTACTCAGTCCAAAAAAGATTCCAAAATTAAAAATAGCAAGGCCTATAAAAACAAACAAGATTCCTAAATACAATTCATCTGTAAAAGGCAAACTCTCTCTTAAGATAACATATAAAAAGAGAATCAAACATCCGGCGAGAGGAATGATGGCTTGGAGGGAATCCGAAAAACTTTCGGACATTCCTTCCATAATTTTTACGAGTTTGTTATGGATGGATAATTGAGAGTTATGTTCTTTTTCACTGATACCAAAAAGAGTTTCTGGATTTTTTTCTCCAAATAAAAGTTTGGATTGTTCTACAGTGATTCCACCTGCAAAGAATTTTTCTTTAGGCATTGGTTGTGGTAGATTTGGTGCAAAGTAAAGGCCAACCACAAATACACTTAAGATGGGAAATAGGGAAGCAAGTGTCACCACACCAAAACCAGTGGTTGTATCACTTGTGCGAGAGGCTTTTGATACACCAAGTCCTAAGGCAACAATGAGAGGAACTGTGAGGGAACCAGTGGCGACCACTCCCGAATCCCATGCAAGTCCTGAAATGAGTCTTAAATTTTCGTTATTAAAAGCATAGATTGTGATCAAAATTAAAATGATAAGACTTGGAACTAAAAATTTCGATAAAGAAATTCCGTAGATGATCCGGATGATTCCAAAAACAATAGAGAAACCAACTCCAATGGCAATGCTCAGAAATAAAACATCAGCACCTTCATTGAGTAGATGAAATAATAAGGGAGCATCCCATGGATTGACAGCCGATCCACTTTGTTTTAATACAGAGATAGCAGGTTCTGCTAGCGTTGCCACAATTCCTACGAACAAACAGAAAACAATAATTGTGAACAAGTTTCCTTTTTGCGGAAGCCTTAGTCCAATTGTTTCCCCAAGAGGCATGATGCCTAAATACAAACCTTCCATAAAAAAGGTAAGCCCAATGATCACAGCAAAAATTCCTAAAGAAATGATACCTGCTTCTTTAATAGGGATTCTGAGTACTATGAGTTGGAATAGTGTCATATAGGAAACAACCCAAACGACGGATTTTGTTTGTTCCCAAAATTTTTTACGAAAGTAAGGGATTATCAGTGCTAATGCTTCTTTGGACCCAATGTGGATCGTCTCTTCTTTTTCATTCCTTGCCATATAGACAATGAACTAGAATAAAATCATTTTGCAAAGGGATTATTTAAAAGAATGTCTCCCGGCAAGATGCCAGGAGACCAAGTGTAAACTGGGAAAGAGATTAGTACTTATACGCCTTATCTTCTTGAATGAATTTTTTTGTCGTTGTTGCCGTAAGATTGACTTCCGCGGATTTCACTCTTGCGATTGCTCCACCAGCGGCACCTGCATTAGTTATTTGAGGGTTGTAATCATGCACACTGACTGTATTTACATCAGTTCTCCACTTAAAGTCAGTCGGAACTTTGTTTAACGAGGATGAAGGGTGGCTTGCAACTAATGAAGTCCATTCCACGAGAGATCCGTCGTAATATGTAGTAGGGTAACCTAATATATTGATTGCAGCAAAGCCATTGACTTGAGCCTCAAAATTGGTTCGGCATTGACTGACAACGGTAGCTCCAGAAGTATAACCTTTATTAGTAAAAATTGTTTTTAAAGCAGATTTCGATTTGTAGCGATAGCCAATATTGAATGCGGCTTCCGCTGCAGCATCATCTGCAACTCCACCTGCATCAGTAAATCCTTCGAAGAGAGCAAGCCAAGGAAATGAAACAGCACCTTTGATATTGCCTTCAAAAGGCACGAAGGTTTTACCAGCATTTAGATCGATGTTTATATCACCTGTAAGACCCCATTGCACTGGCCCACCATTTGAGTCCCACCCAGTGGTAATGTAGGTTGTCGCACTTCCATTGGCCACAATACCAGCACTTCTGCCAGTTCCAAATTGGCTAGTTGGTCTAGCATCAATTAAGAACTGTTTTGTAGTGAGTCCAGGAATTTGCGCTTCCAGATTGTTTTTCGCGATTTCGTATATGTCTTCGAGTCCAGAAGTAATAATCGTATTATCAACACGAATGCTTTTTACAGAGAAGTTACCTTTAGCAGGTAGTGAACTTTTGGAATCACTAGTTTGAGTCGGATAAGTGAGAACAAAATTGCTCCTTAAATTTCCATTGAGAATGGCAAGGTTTTTGATATTGACTCCCCAATAACGTAACCAATAAACACCTCTTGTAATGTCTTGAATGGCCCCCGCTAGTCCAGCCCCAGACGCCACTAGTGCGGAAGCTGGTATTGTTCCATTGCCAGTCCCAGCTGCAAAAACGATTAGATCTTTCGTAGGATTAATGCCATATGTATTTAGCCAATCATCCACAAATTCTCCATTCGCTTGGTACCTAACAGAATTATTGAAAAGTCCTGAATCTCTTGTTTGGTTGAAACGAAAACCTCCTGAGGGTAGGCCTGAAGGAGTATAGTCATTCAGTAAATAAACATAGACTCCTTTTTCAGGATCGGATTTCACATAAGGTTTCCTTCCAGGACTATCGCCAGTTCTGCGGTTTGCAACATCCGTTTGTAAGATGATCAGGTTACCAGTAATATGACTTGGTTTGTTGGCTTGCCAATCGGATACAAATCGGTTTAGAGTGGAGCCAGTGATCAGTCCCCAATTGTTTTCGTTGTAATCATCGGCTGATTCGTTCACCAAGTCGGTAGCGGAACTAACCTTAACTTGGTTTGCGGCAAAGAGAAGTAAGCCTGCAAGTAATGTATTATTGTCGTCTTTCTTTTCTGCACACGAGACTGAGAAGGAAAGTAGGAGGACGGTGGTGATAGATTGGATCCATTTTTGAATCATGGAATTCTCCTTATTTTTTTATTCTTGGAGTCGATTTGGTGAGTAGGAAGAGAAAGGGAAAGCGCATTCTGCTATAGCAGAAGTTAAATCTGCTAAAATAGAGCAAACCATTGGAAATCCGCCTAGGATTTTGGAATCATGGATGGGATTGTTCAGTTCTCGTTAATTTCTGAGCAGAACGTTCTTAAATGGGTCTATTTAATTTTTGTTAGGTGATGTTAGAATGATGTCAAAGGTTTCAAGAGGAAAATAATCTATTTAGACTTGCCAAAAATTCCGACAATTTCATTTTAAAAAAACGCTAGGCGTACATATATGCCTGGTGGAAAACGATTTAACACTTGCCCCACTGTTTACAGTGGTCTGGAGGATATAAAATGGCAGATTTCGATAAAATTAAGTCAATCATCGTAGAACAACTTGGCGTTGATGAGTCAGAAGTTACACCTGAGGCTCACTTCATCAATGATCTTGGTGCTGACTCTCTTGATACAGTTGAGCTAGTTATGGCTCTTGAAGAAGAGTTTGGTGTGGAAATTTCTGATGAAGACGCAGAAAAAATCCAAACCGTAGGCGATGTAATTAAATTCATCGATAAACTTAAGGGGTAATTCCCAATCCAAAAACCGGGTTCCTTTCATAGAGGAACCCGGATCTTTGCACCTTGTCCGACCAGATCCGTATCAAACTTCCTCCCGAAAGAATTTCCTCTCTCAAAGAACTTCAAGCCCTTACCAAAACTCAATTTAAAGATATTTCACTTCTCCACCTAGCATTTGTTCATAGGTCATTCGCAAACGAAGATTCTGATCGTTATCTTTCTGATAACGAACGTTTGGAATTTTTGGGAGACTCTGTTCTTGGGATTTTGGCTGCGGAGTTTCTATACAAATCCCTTCCCAAAGGAAAAGAGGGAAAACTTGCTAAATTAAAAAGTAAGATGGTATCTGCCCCTGCGATTGCTAAACTTGCTAGATCGTATCGATTTCCGGAATTTTTACTTCTTGGTAGAGGGGAGAGAGAAAAGGGTGAATCAAACCTCAATCTCCAAGCAGATTGTTTTGAAGCATTTCTGGGAGCTCTTTATCTCGACCAAGGTTTGCCTAGTTGTCGCCAATTCCTTTTACCACATTTCCAAATGATGGAAAGGGATGTCGATGATGCTGAAGAAACAAAAGATTATAAAACCATTTTGCAGGAATTTTGCCAAAAGAAATGGAAAAAATTACCTGAATATTCTGTTATGAAAGAAGAGGGGCCTGATCACGACAAAGAGTTTCTTGTTTCAGTGGTTTGCGAATCACACTTCCAAACAAGTGGGGAAGGAAAGAACAAACGTCGGGCAGAACAGATGGCAGCCAAAGCTGCCCTCCGCTTTTTAAAAATACTATGATCGAATTTTTATTAAAATCTAAATCAATGCGGGTTCGTGTGGCTGCCCTCATCCAAGATCCTAAAGGCAAAATTTTGCTTGTACAACAGCAAAAAAAACAATCTGGGTATTGGTTACTTCCCGGTGGTGGGATTGAATTTGGGGAGACAGGAGAAGAAGCACTCAAACGGGAACTGAATGAGGAATTGTCTCTGGAAGTAAGTAAAATTGATTTTTTGTTTTTGAATGAATCGATTGATCCAGATAAAAAACGCCACCTCATTCAAATTGTTTTTTTGACTAAGGTAAAAGATCTGTTACCGGTTCTCAATCCCAAAGAAAAAGCAATTTCTGGATTTGGATATTTTACCACAAAAGAAATTTTGTCTATGGACATTCGCCCAGACATAAAACATTACTTCCGAGCCAAAAGCACAAATAAACCTCGATATATTTCTAGCCCATGGGTGAATGAACCATGAAGTTATCGGAAAGGGAAATTATCGGTGAGGGTTTTCGTTACCCCATCGAATTACATGAAGACTTCCAGGGCCTTGCAGAAAAAATAAATTCTCTTTCTAAGGTATCCAAAGTTTATGTTCTCACCAGCCGTGAAATCGCGGGGATCTATGAAAAATATATTTCTAAAGAACTAAAATCCTTAAACGTTCCTTTTTCTTTTATTTATTTAAAATCTGGTGAAAAAAATAAACACATCGACCGGGTAAAAAAAGTTTATAACCAACTCATTGAAACGGATGCAGATCGAAAAGCAGTGGTGGTTGCTTTTGGCGGTGGTGTTGTTGGGGACTTTGCTGGATTCATTGCTGCCACTTACCAAAGAGGAGTGCGGTTTGTCCAAGTGCCTACCACTCTTCTTGCTTGTGTGGATTCCTCTGTGGGAGGTAAAGTCGCTGTCAATGTGGATTCTGGTAAAAATATGGTCGGTGCTTTTTACCAACCAGAATTTGTATTTGCTCCGCTTTTTACTCTTTCTACCTTACCGGACAAAGAATGGAGCTGTGGTCTTGCAGAAATCGCAAAACATGCGTTTCTTGATGGTGGGAGTTTTTTAGATAAGATCGCTAATTCAAAACGTTCCGAATATTCAGAAAAATCACAAATCCTTCGTTATGCGATTGAAGAATCCATACGAGTAAAATCGGGGATTGTTTCTCAGGATGAAAGAGAGTCCGGGCTTCGTGCAGTTTTGAATTTGGGTCATACAACTGGTCATGCCATTGAATCCCTAACTCAATATAAAAAATATTCTCATGGAGAAGCGGTGGCCATTGGTCTTGTCACTGCTTTACTTCTATCTCGAGAATTAGCCGGGTTTTCTGAGTCTAACTTTAAAAAAGCAATCTCTCTAATGAAACAATTGGAACTTCCAACAACACTAGAAGAGAAACCTGATTTAGTACTCAAACATATGGAACACGATAAAAAGAAAGAAGGGAGTTCTTTGAAATTCGTTTTATTGGAAGACTTTGGAAAACCAAAGTTTGGAGTTTCCGTCGAAAGAAAAACCATTTTAGAAATTTTGAAACGCCAAAAAGGAAAGTTATAGAATGGACCGCGGAAGTCTTAAAGAATTCTATTTGGATTTAAATCCACTTACCTTACTCGTTCGCAGCAACCGTGATTTTGCTGAAACTATGATCCTTTTTGGATACATGCTTGTTTTCGCTGTTTTTGTTTATAAAATCACAATGATCCTTGTGGAAAGGATCAAACCTGCTCCCGATGCCGCTCACGAATATAACCGTAGAAAGGTTGCTCGTATCGGTTTTCTTTTAGTTTTTGGGATCGCATACCTTCCCTTTGTTTTTTCTAGTTTATCACTACTACCAACAGTTCTCGGTCTTGCAGGGGCCGGTATTGTCATTTCACTCAAAGAAGTTTGGCTGAATATGGTGGGTTGGTTTATGATTATGGGTTCTAATGGATTTAAGGTGGGGGACCGGATCGAACTGGATAACATCAAAGGGGATGTTGTCAATATTGGTTTTTTTAAGTTTACCTTACTTGAAATTTCTGCTGATCCTAGGTTCGAACAATCTACCAACCGACTCATTCATTTTCCTAATTATAATATTGTTTTGCATCGTTTCTTTATTGTTTCGGAAACCATGGATTTTGTTTGGGATGAGTTTAAAATATATTTAGATATAGATTCCAATTGGGAAAAAGCAGAAAAAATTTGTTCTCAAATTTTACATGAGGAACTTGTATTAGCGCCCGAACTTGTGGAATCTAAAATTAGAGAAATGTCAAAAAACTATTTAGTAAGACTTGGCAAAACCACTCCTATTGTGTATACTTCTTTAGAACCAGAAGGAACCATCCTAATGTGTTTAAGGTATTTGACACCTATCAGGTCTAAACGTCTCAACAGAATTCTTATTTCCAAAGAAATTTTAACTAAGTTCAAAAATGAAAATGACATCCGCATCCACACCCATTAAAGACAGTTCGATTTGGATTTTTGTATCCTTATTACTTTTTGTATTGTTAATTGGTTTAGTTTTGGGCCCGTGTAAGGGTACAGTTGCCAGACCAGGTTCTGTTCCTAAAGAGGCAGAGTATCATAAAAAAACAAACTACTACAAATTAACAGCAAACGGGATCCACCGTGAATGGTATGAAAATGGTAACCTAGTCACAGAAGTGCCTGTGAATGAATTTGGCCAACCAAATGGAATCAGTAAACGTTTCAATTACATCACTGGAATTCCAATTATGGAAGGTCAGTTTTTGAATGGAGATAGGGATGGTCTTTGGAAGTTTACTTTTTCTGATGGAAAACCTTATATTGAACTGGGCTATAAATCAGGATATCGAAAGAAGCAGTTATGGATCCAAACTGCCGAACTGGGAAATGAAACAGGTTCTTACTACAGATATTTTCGGAATGGTCGGTTAAATGAAAAAGGTTTCTTCGATGGTGGATTTCGCACTGGCGATTGGGTGCGTTATTATCCAGATACCAAAGTGGAAGAAAAAGGAAGTTATGAAAACGATAAGAAAGTTGGGGAATGGTTTTACTATTATCCAACCGGAACCAAAGAAGCATCTGAAATTTATTCTTCTGAGGGAGAACTGATCAAACGTTCCACTTATTATCCAAACGGAGAGTTGTGGTGTTTGGTGCAAAAAGGGAAAGAACCAGAGTGCCATTAGGCACTCCTTGTTTTGTGTTAGAACTTACAAAAAAGTTTTTTCTTAGAACTCGGTAGCTTTTCCGAATAAACCCAAATTGTTTTGGATGAGATCGATATTAAATAAAAGAAGGCTGAATAAAAAAGTTACAAAAAGAACAATCAGAATGGTGCTAAACGCAGCCCAAAAACTATTTCTTAAAAATCGAAATTGTAAATAAGCAAAACTGACAGCAAGGTTTTTCCAGTTGCTGCTACTTGGTTCTCCACCTACTTTTTTATAATTGAATATATAAAATAAAGACAATAATCCAATCAAAAAGAAGATAAAGTAACTGAATTCACTTACGTAATGTTTTTGTAAAAGAAATAGTGGAATGTATACAAAGTTTCCAATCAAAATTCCAATAAAGATGATGATGGCTACGTGAAAGACCGGTGAAAGGATAGAACCTGTTTTGGTATTACTTGGAGATCTTCCTTCTTCCTCTAAAGAAGAAGAAAATTTTAAAGATTGGAATCCTTCTGCCAAATCCTTGTTTTTGAGAATGAAACGGTAGGCGATGATACTTGTGATATAAGTAAAAACTAAAAATCCAAAATAAAAATAAGATAGAATTTCATTTTGCATCACAAGATTGAGTTGGAAAAAGATCTTTGGCAAAAGAAGGATGAGAGACACTGGATAAAAAACATTCGCAAGTGACTTATGAAACCAAACTCGGTATACATAAGAGACGGCAGTGGAAAAAGTGAGTAACAAATAAAACAAAGAAAGTCCGAGTAGGAGTTTCTGTCCTACTAATACACGTTTAATGTTGTCTTTTGTTTCTTCTTGTTCTGTATCAACAGGGAGTTCTCTTGATTCCAGTTCTACGAGAAATGCTTCTAAATAAGAAATTCGATTTAGAATACCATTCTCTGCGACAACTTTTGGTTTTAAAGATTCCATCGCCGATTCTGAATTTTCTGCAGAAACGGAATCTGGAAAATGAACCGAATAATCAACAAATAACGAGTGAATGATTACAAGTGCGATGAACACTGCTGAAATGATTGGAAGTTGTTTTTTAATTTTTTCCATAAAGATTAAAGGATCACAAAAATAGTCATCATACCAATGGCAAGGACGACTAACATGATGATGTAAGGCCATAAATGAAAACTTTCGTCTGCAGAAAGTGTTGGATTTTGTTTTGATTTAGAAACTGCTGCTGTGGGTGAGGCAACGGAATTCATAATGTTGGCTGCACCATGTTGGGCATCAGTGGTTTTGATTTTTACAGAGTTTTCTTCCTCAATGATTTTGCCGTAGACTTGTTCATTGATCTTGATGACTACTTCTGAAAAGTTTTTATTGTTGGAAATATTTACGATTTTTGCAGGGATTTGTTTGATGGCTCCCGACTCTTCTTTGAGTTCCAAACCATTAATGATAGAATCGGTAATGGGATCCCCTGGAACCAAACGAATGTAAACATTGTCATTTGCTTTTAGGTCAACGAGAGGAACTCCATTGACAGGTGAAAGTTGGAATTTGAATTGAACAATCTGTTTGTCCGCCGGAATTAAAAATCCAGATGTTTGCGGAACTGGGGTGACGGGAGGGGCTTCTTTTTTTGCAATCTCCTCTTCATCCACGGTCGTTTTGGTCATATCGGCCGGATCAATGAGTTCGAAATGGATTTCTACCTTTGGTTCTGAATTTCCAGCAGTCCTTTTGTGCATTTCGCTAAAAACAAAATCCAGGCGGTCTGTTAGGTTGTGGTCCATGTAATGCAGAATTTCTTCCAAAAAACTTTCTGAACCAAACTTGGTTTTAATCAATTCTTGAAGGGATTTTGTAATGTTTTTCTGTTGTTCCCCCTTGTAAATGACCCTCTGCATCCGGTTGTAAAAGTCCTGAAAGGTGGAGCGAATGGGCAAAAGGGAAAGTGGGCTAGTACACGAGACCCCCTCATACTTCACCGATTTTGTTTCAACCGGGTCTATGACGGCCGTAATCATGGTGTAGACCATGTTGGCTTCGTCTCGAAGGTTTACTTTGACAGAATAGTAGTTTGGTGTCTCGGGCATAAGGTTCTTTTTTGACAGTATCCATCTTTTGAAGAAAGCTGTCAAAAAGATTAGGTCATCATGGGAATTGTCTCTTTAATCACAATCCGTTACATCCGAGGATCCAGAGTATTGGGTTTTCTCTCTATCAAATCCAGACTGTCGTTCATTGTTATGGCAGTGGGAGTCGGACTCCTAGTGGTAGTCCTCTCCATTTTCAACGGATTCCAAAAACAAGTCAAAGAATCTCTCTGGCAAGGGGGGCCTCATATCACCATTGAGAACTCTTATGGTTCTGGGGCGATTTATGATTACGATAAGGTCATTGAACACCTAAAATCAGATCCAAAATTGGCAGAGTCTTTTGTTTCTGTTGAAGGAAATATCACAAGTCACGGTCTCATCCAAACCAATAATAATTTTAATCCAATTATGATTCGTGCCGTCCCCGTCGATTCTATCGAAAAACTGGTGGAAAATGGATTACCCAACTTTCCAAGGATTTTACAATATGATCGAGATAGAATCCAATCCATCAATACACAGAAACTAGTCGTTGTTGGAAAGGAAATGAGTGCCATTTATGGATATGGTCTGGGTCATGAGATCACAATGGCTGTTCCAGGTGGAAGGTTCACTGTCGAACGAGGTGTACAGGTCAATGTTCAGACCTTTCGTTTGACCGGACTTTTTAAAACCGGTTATTATAATTATGATTCTAAATTTGTGTTTTTGTCTCTCCCGCAAGCACAAGAATTTTTTAAGATGGAAGGGGCAGTGAACCAAGTTGCCATTAAGGTTCGTTCTCTTGATGATTTAAAATTAACCAAACATAGAATCTTATCTCGGTTAAACGAAGACAACTGGAATACAAAAATCCAAGATGAGACTTCTTGGTCCGTACGAACCATTGCGGAAGAACAAGAAAACTTTTTAGCGGCTTTAAGACTTGAAAAAACAATCATCTCCATCATTGTTTTTCTTTTTATTGTTCTTGCTGCTTTGGGAATGGTGGCAACCGTCCATTCACTCATTCGTGCGAAACGTAGATCCATTGGAACTTTAAAAGCACTTGGTCTTGCTTCGAATGATATTCTATTAATTTTTACATTGAACGCGATGATTGTTGGGATTTTATCTTCGCTTGTTGGTGGGATGACGGGAATTTTTATTGCGACTCAATTGGAAGTCATCATCAATGCAATTTCTGAAATCATCAACGGAGTGGGTGGTTTACTGAATCCAGGAGATTGGGATCCAGTGGAACTTGTTCCCAAAGATATTTATTACTTTGATCATATCCCTGTAGATATTGATATTTCCTTTATCTTTATGGTCACAACCGCAGCGACCATCCTTTCTGGACTTGCTGGGTATTTTCCTGCACGTATGGCGGCCAATCTTAACCCTGTGGATACAATCCGAAATGACTAATATGAATGTAATACCAACTGTCTCTGTTCGCAAACTAGAAAAATACTACCAAGTTGTAGACAACAGATATCATATCATCGCAGGTCTCGATTTTGAAGTTTTACCCGGTGAAATTGTTTCAGTGGAAGGTGCTTCCGGTGTGGGAAAGTCGACTCTCCTCAATATTCTGGGAGCAATGGACTCGTTTGACGACGGCGAGGTGGATGTTTGCGGAGTCAGTTTAAAAAACCTTAACGAAAAACAAAGAGAGAACTTCCGAGCTGAAAAAATTTCTTTTATTTTCCAACAACATCTTTTGTTACCAGATTTTACCGCCTTAGAAAATGTAATGATGCCACTCTTAATCGCAAGAATGAATCCTAGTCTTGCAAAACAGAGAGCGATTGAAATTTTACAAAAAGTGGGTCTCGGAGAGAGAACCGAAAGTTTTCCTTCTCAACTTTCTGGTGGAGAGAGTGCTCGTGTGGGTGTAGCACGTGCTCTTGTGGGGAGAAGACAATTGATTTTGGCAGATGAACCCACAGGAAATTTAGATCGAGATAACTCGCGGCATCTAATGGATCTGATCAAAGAACTCCAAAATGAATTTAAGTTTTCTTTGATACTTGTGACTCATGACTTGGAACTTGCTTCCATGGCTCATAAAAGAAACCGAATTGTATCGGGGAAACTAACTCCAGTTACATAGATGTTGTATTGCCGTTTTTGCGGAACCAAAGAGATTCAGTTTCGTAAAAGCGGTAAATTTGGTTGTACCCATTGTGTTTCCATTTTCGACTATCCTAAACCAAAAGGAAAAAACAAAATCCCGGAACCTTTCCTCCAAACCTTAGAAATTTTCGTAAAAAAAAATTCTAAGTCCATAACTCTTTTGTCTCTACGGACAAGGATCACGAGAAACCTAAAATCAAATCTTTTTCCTTATTATGATTCTTTGGTTGAAAAGTCAAAACAGCTGTTAGTCGATTTTGGTTTGGAAGAATCTCTTTACCCTGGAGGGATCCCCCCTACAAGGCTCGAAGGGGAAAAATCTGTTTTGGGTATGGGATTTTATTTAGGTTCGGAAGACCATATTCGTTGGGAGAATCTAATATTTACCAAAGAGAAGAATCTTGGCGGATATCCTTCTGCAAAACCCAAAAATTGGATTTCCATATTTCGTTTTTTATTCAAAAAACCACTTTGGGCGAGTGCACCCGAAGTTGGATTTATTTCTTCCTGTCCTACCAATTTAGGGAGGGGAAGGAGGGATTCCCTTCTTGTCGCCGTGGCAGTAGATGTCGTTTCTGAGTTTTTTTCAATTTTACGAACTTTAGTCGATTTTGGTATAGAATTTGCTCCTTCCTCCGATCATAGAATTGGGAACATCGGAAAAGAACGGGTTCTCGTCGTAAAAATCTCGTGGAAGAACGCAAGTGTGGCTCAAAAACGCGACTTTTACAAAATTCTTGGTTTACTAGGCTCCTATTAAACCGGTACGGTCGTGATGGGAACAAAGAACGTTCGTCTAATTAACAAAGGCAGGGTGCGGCATGTTGGAATTCACAAAAAGAGCAAAAAGAGTCATCAACGAAATCGCCCAAGATGAGGCAAAACGTTTAGGTTCCGATTTTATCGGTCCTGAGCACATTCTACTTGGGCTTCTCCGGGAGGAGGACTCTGTCGCGATCAAGATTCTTACGAATCTAAATATCAATTTGAACGAACTCCGTAAAGAAGTCGAAAAAAGGACTCGTGAGGGTTCTGGTGCCTTGTTACTTGATGTAAGCCAAGGACAAGACAAATACCAAAAAATGATCGAAGTTTCTAAAGAGGAAGCAAAACGCCTCAAACATAACTATGTCGGAACAGAACACATTCTTTTGGCACTTCTTCGTGATAATAATAATATCGCAGGTGGATCGTTATCATCTTTCAGCGTAAATTATAATGTAATTAAATCTGAGATTCTACGACTTTTGGGTGCACCACCTTCTGGTGCTGTGGGTGGAGGAGCAGGAACACAAGGTGCGACGCAAGGCCAAACCCAACAACAAGCAGCTCCTAGACAAGAAAAGAGTAAAACTCCTATTTTGGATGAGTTTGCACGGGATCTAACACAACTTGCTCGTGAGAAAAAATTGGATCCAGTCATTGGTCGTTCGAAAGAAATCGAAAGGGTCATTCAAATCCTTTCTCGTAAAACCAAAAACAATCCAGTTCTCGTGGGAGAATCGGGTGTCGGTAAAACTGCCATCGTAGAAGGCTTAGCACAAGCCGTGATTGAAAAATTGGTTCCAGATCTTCTTTTCGATAAACGAGTGTTATCTCTTGATTTGGCGAGTCTCATTGCAGGAACAAAATACCGTGGTGAGTTTGAAGAACGATTGAAAAAAATCATGAAAGAAATCGTAACTTCTCAAAACATCATCATCTTTATTGATGAGTTACACACTCTGATTGGAGCTGGTGCCGCAGAAGGTGCAGTGGATGCAGCAAATATTTTAAAACCTGCCCTTGCTCGTGGAGAATTACAATGTATTGGTGCCACTACCAATAACGAATACCGTAAATACATCGAAAAAGATTCTGCTTTGGAAAGAAGATTCCAAATGGTGAAAGTATTAGAACCTTCTGTAGATGATGCAGTGTTGATCTTAGATGGTTTGAAAAAAGCATACGAAGCACACCATAAGGTTCGTTATACGGAAAAAGCAATCGAACAAGCGGTGAAGTTATCTCACCGTTATATCAATGATCGTTTTTTACCAGACAAAGCCATTGATATCATCGATGAAGCAGGAGCGAAAGCTCGTCTTGCCAACTGCCAACGTCCGAACGAAATCAAAGAAATTGAAGAAGAGATCAAAGGTCTATCTTCCAAAAAAGAAGATTTGGTTCGCAGCCAAGAGTATGAAAAAGCAGCTGCGGTTCGTGACGAAGTGAATCGCAAAAAAGGCCAATTGGAAGAAAAAACCAAACAATGGCAAGAACGTATGGAAGGTTATGCGGTTTCTATCGAAGAAGAAGACATTCTCTCCGTTGTGAGCCTTTGGACAGGAATTCCTTTGAAAAAAATGGAACAGTCCGAAAATGTAAAACTTCTCAATTTGGAAGACGATATCAAAGGAAGAATCGTTGGGCAAACCGATGCTATTGAAAAAGTGGCTCGCGCCGTCAGACGTTCTCGCACTGGACTAAAGAGCGAAAAACGACCTACGGGATCCTTTATTTTCCTTGGACCAACAGGTGTGGGAAAAACAGAACTTGCAAAAGCGCTCGCAGAACAACTGTTTGGATCTGAAGACAATATGCTCCGCATTGATATGTCGGAATATATGGAACCACATGCGGTTTCAAGACTGATTGGGGCTCCTCCAGGTTACGTAGGATATGATGATGGTGGACAACTCACTGAGTTCGTAAGAAGAAAACCATATAGTTTGGTTTTACTCGACGAAATCGAAAAAGCTCATCATGATCTTTTTAATATCTTACTCCAAATCATGGAAGAGGGAAACTTAACTGATACCAAAGGTCGTAAGGTAAACTTCCGCGATACTATCATCATCATGACATCGAACATCGCTGCGAAAGAGATTTCCAAAGGTGGACGATTAGGTTTTGAAGACTTCGCAGAAGAAAGAGAAACTTACAAAGCAGAACAAGCTCGTGAACAGTTGAAAAAACATTTCAACCCAGAGTTCCTCAACCGTGTGGATGAAGTGGTTTACTTTGCACCTCTGAAAAAAGAAGAGATCGTGAGCATTGTGGATATCATGTTAAAAGATTTTAACAAACGATTGACTGAGAAAAAAGTGCTAGTGGATCTTTCGCAAACAGCAAAGGAACATTTTGCAACCATTGGATACGACCAAAACTATGGGGCTCGTCCACTCCGACGAGTGTTCCAAAGAGAATTGGAAGACTATATGGCAATACAATCTTTGAAAGGTGTTTATGATAACCCAACGAAGATCCTTGTTGATTTTGCAGAAGGAAAACTTGTGTATGCGGAAACTCCTTGGACCGACTACAAAGAAGTTCCGAAAAAAGATGACGGCTCTTCTCCAAGTGCCGAGGAAAAAGATTTGGCTCTCGTTTAGAGAGCCTTTCGGAAAGGCGGACGGAAATGGCTATCCTCATTCCTCTCGTCTTTCTGTTTTCTTATTTTTTCATTCGTAAAATTTGGTTCCAACTGCGGAAAATCCGAACTGTTGGAACCATTGAGCGGATCGAACTCGGATACATTCGTCCGAACCTCATTCTCCCTGAAGTCAAAGTTTTTTATAAATACTACTTCCAATCGGGCCTATATTTTGGATCCGGTTACCTCAACCTTTCCGATTTTCTCACCAATCAGGAATTTCACGTCCATATGGGGCCAGGAGAAAACCCGATTTTATACACAGAGGATTTGGAAATCATCACCGAAGAACATATCGAACATTACTTGCTTTCTAAAGGGGGAAGCGTTTTCCTATACCTGGACCCCATCGAACCCTATCATTCCAGGATAGATTCGGTCAATCTGAACTCCATTACAGTCCCTTCGGATCTTTTATGAAACATTTGATTCACATTCTTGCTGTTACTTGTTTACTCGTAACCTCACTACATTCTCAAGAAAAGGAACAAGTTGGTTCCGCTTACTTTCAAGCTGTCGATGAATACAAAGTCAAAAACTATAACAAGTCAATTGAGTTAGTAAAAAGTCTTTTGACTGACGGTAAGTCCTCTTATGAATTTTACGCATTACTTGCATTTAACTATGACAAGTTGAATGATTTCGAAAATTCTTATAAAAATATGTTGGAAGCAAGGAAACGAAAAACAGATGATGAGGATCTTTTACAGGGTAGCCTTGCCATTTTAACTCGTCATAAAAAATGGAAACCGGCCATTGAACTTGCGGAAAAAACAATTCCTTTGTTCCCACAAAATCCAGAAGTTCGTTATTTTTATGCTCTAGCTCTTTCTGAAAGAGGAGCTTCCAAAACAGCACTTTCTCAAATCGAAAAAGCTAAAGCTGGGAGTCCTAGTGATTTTCGAATGTTAGAATTAGAAGGTAAGATATATTATAATTTAAAAAATTATGACAAAGCAGATGTTAGTTTGCGTTGGGCCTCCTCTTTAAATCAAAACTCAGCTGAAATCTGGAATAACTTAGCACTCGTCCAAGAATCACTTTATAAAACGAATAAAAAATTGGGTAAAAAGTCCCAAGCAAACACTTATTTGACGGAAGCTAAGGATTGTATTCAGAAAGCCTCCGATTTGAATGGGGAAAGTAATACAATCAAAGAAAACTCTAAACGGATCGCTGCGCTCAGTAACTTGTGAAAATTAAATTTCATACACTTGGCTGTCGGTTGAATTTTTTTGAAACCGACGGTATGTATTCTGTTTTAAAAGATAAAGGGTTTTCGCTTGCAGAAGCAGAAGAAAAGGCTGAATACATCGTTGTCAATACATGTACAGTGACAAATAAAGCCGATGTAAAAAATCGAAATATCATTCGAAATGCAATCCGCACGAATCCAGGTGCAAAAGTTTATGTAACTGGCTGTTATGCGGAAACCGATAAAGAAATTTTACAGAACATTCCTGGTGTTTTTGGAGTTTTTGGAAATACCGAAAAAAGTTCTCTTCCTTATAAGATCTTAGAAGATTGGGAAGGCAAAAAAATTGAAACAAACCAGTCTTTTGATCGTTTCTCTTATTCTGATGTACTTCCAGAGGGCCATACCCGTGCGTATCTAAAAATCCAAGATGGATGTAATAGAAAATGTTCTTACTGTAAAATTCCTGCTGCTCGAGGTCTTGGTGTTAGTCGAAATTATAATGATGTTTTAGACCAAGTGAGATACCTCCAAGACAATGGAGTTGGTGAGATCCAGCTAACCGGTGTAAATTTGGGATGGTACAGGTTGGAAAATGGTGAAAAAGGTTTTCTAAATCTTTTGGAAGACATTTTAAAAATTTTAGAATATTCCAGAATTCGTCTTTCCTCCATTGAACCTCCCGATGTAGGGTCGGGTTTACTGGATCTAATGAAACATCCCCGGTTTTGTAAGTTTTTACATGTTCCCATCCAAAGTGGAAGCCGTAAGGTTTTAAAGGATATGCGTCGGACTTACCATCCTGATGCTTTTCGCACAAGGATTGAACTTGCAAAAGAAAAACTTCCTAATTTATTCTTAGGGACTGATGTGATTGTTGGGTTTCCTTCTGAAACAGAACTAGAGTTTCAAGAAACAAAACAATTGTTGAATGAGCTTGGGTTTGCAAAATTACATGTTTTCCCTTATTCAGTAAGAAAGGGAACCTCTGCGGAATCATTCGGTGATCCCATTCCTGGTGACGAAAAAAAACGTAGAGTTTTGGATCTCATGTCACTAAGTTCTGAACTTCATACCAAATATGCAGAATCCGTGGTTGGTAAAACATACGAAGCCATTCTTGAAAGTGATGGAAGGTTCGTGACGGACAACTATCTTAAAGGTAGGCTTGCAGATTCCTTTTCTTTTGATACACTTCAAAAAGGTCAATTTGTAGATGTTAGGTGTTTGGAGTACAAACCCGCCAAAGATAAAGAAGGTGAGTTCGTTTTCGGACTTTCACTTTAGTTTCCACTAGAAAAAGAATTTCCAAAAACATTTGATCTGTGATGATTAGGTCATCATGGATCGTAAAAAACTCTATCTTTTTGGTTCCTTATTTGTAATCATTCTAATCCTCTTTTCTTTCTTTTTCCTTCGCAGTGGCAAAGGGAACAGAATAATGATCGAAAAAGGTTCATTAGTCGAAGCTGTGTATGCTTTAGGGACAGTAAAACCTGTAGATAGTTTTAGTTTGAAGTTTGGAATCGCGGCCTCAGTTCGAGAGGTTTTTGTGGAAGAGGGACAAACTGTAACAAAAGGCCAAGCTTTACTTGTGAATGATTCTGGAATTACCTTTCGTTCTCCTCTGAATGGAACTCTTACTAAACTAAATGTAGCAAAAAATGAAACTACAATGCCAGGACTTCCGGTTTTAGAAATTCAAAATTTAAAAGAAGTATTTGTTTCTGTTTCTCTTGACCAAGAATCTGCTCTCCGTGTCAAACCAGGACAATCTGTCCAACTTAGTTTTGAATCCATCCGAGGGAATGTTTATAAGGGAAAGGTTGAGAGAATTTATCCATCTAACGGACAATTTTTAGTTCGTATTGAAGCTCACGAATTTCCACAGGGAATTTTACCGGATATGACAACAGATGTCGCTATTGAGGTTTCTTCAAAAGATAATGTGGTATTAGTCCCGTTAGTCGCTGTAGATAGAGGGAAAGTAACTCGGTTTCGCGATGGAAATAAAGATAAAATTGAAATTCGAATTGGTGCGATCAATTCAGAATTCGGAGAACTCATCCAAGGTGATTTGAAAGAAGGCGACGAAGTATTGGTTAAAAACTAATATGTTGTTCCTCGCGATAAGACAAATTTTTTCTAGACCACAGCAGTCTGTTCTTACTTTGATCGGGATTGTTCTTGGGACTGCAGGTTATATTGTTTTTTCCGGAATCATGTTGGGGTTTCAAGCAGTTATAACCGACCAATTAGTAAACTCAGATGGGCAAATTAAAATTTCTCCAAGAGATGAACTCATCACAGAACGAACCTTCGAAGATGTTTTTTTTCAAGGTAAGTTGGTTCGATGGTTGTCTCCGCCTTCCGGAAGAACTGATAATTCACGGTTAACGAACGTTCTTGGATGGATGGAAAAATTATCCAATGATCATCGGGTTGTTTCTTTTGCCCCTCAACTCAGTAAAGAGGTTATTTTTGTTAATGGAAAAGAAACTGCTCCTGCACGATTTGTTGGTATTGATCCAAACATCCAACCCAAAGTGACTAATCTTGGTGATTACATTGTAGAAGGTAAGTTATCTGATTTATCTCGCGGAACATCACTTGCGATTATGGGTGAGGGTGTATTAAATAAACTTGGTGCGAAAATGGGTGACACTGTTTCCGTTTATATTCCTGGCACTGATTTGATTCCTGTTAAAGTTGTTGGAATTCTCAGTACAGGAAATAGGTTAATTGATGAAGTAACCGTCTATGCATCTCTATCTTCCGTTCAAAGTATCACTAAATCAAGTGGAGAAATTTCTCAGATCATTGTTAAAATTAAAGACATTCGCGCCGCAGCAGAAATAGCCGAGGACTTACGTTACTTTAGCAAAGATAAGGTTGAAAGCTGGGATGAAGTCAATGCAAGTATTTTACAGGTATTTCGCACACAAGACATTGTTAGGAATTCTACAACTTTTACAATCATCCTCGTTGTTGCATTTGGTATTTATAACATACTAAATATGGTTGTGAATCAAAAGAAAAAGGAAGTAGCAATCCTCCGTTCTATTGGTTTTGATGAAAAGGATACAATTCAACTTTTTATTTTTCAAGGTCTGTTTTTGGGAACTTTAGGAGCTTTGATTGGAATTTTTGTTGGGATTCTTGGATGTTATTACATTGATGGAATTCCTATCGGAGATCCCAAACAGAATTCAAAAGCACTTATGAAAAAAATGATGATATCTTGGGATCTAATGATTTATGTAAAAGGATTTTGTATTGCTGTTCTCAGTGCATCTATCGCTAGTTATATACCTGCGCGTATGGCCAGTCGTCTGTCTCCTGTTGATATTATCAGAGGGGCAACCTAAATGTTAGGAATCGAAGCCAAAAATATTTTTAAGTCCTTTGGGACTCCACCGCAAGATATTTTGAAAGATGTATCTTTGGATATTACCGTTGGAGATTTTGTTGCTCTTACGGGTAAGTCGGGTTCTGGTAAATCTACGTTTTTATACATTGTGAGTGGACTAGACAATCCAACGAGCGGAGACGTTAAGTTAAGTGGAACTTCTCTTCTTGGAATGAATAGTGCAGAGATTCACTGTTTGAGAAATACTTCCATTGGTTTTGTCTTTCAATTCCATTATCTACTTCCTGAACTAACTGGACTTGAAAATATAACTATGCCAGCCAGGAAAACCGGTACACATAAAGCGATGGAAGAGTATGCTCTCCATCTAATGGAAAGTTTTTCCGTTTTGCATTGTAAAGATAAGTTTCCAAGTCAGATGTCTGGTGGGGAAGGACAAAGAGTTGCGATTGCAAGGGCTCTCATACAAAAACCTAAATTTCTGTTTGCTGATGAACCAACGGGAAATCTTGATACAATTAACGGTGATAAGGTGATGGAGATCTTTAAACGGATCAACAAAGAAGATGGGACCACCATTCTTTTTGTTACGCATGACCCTGATTATGCGGCCCTTGCCAGTCGCCGTGTTCACATGATTGACGGGAAAATAGCAGAAATTTCTTAAAATATCTGTTATATTGGTTTAAAATCGATTCTATAGCAGATATTTTCCAAAAAAAATGATGAATTGGAGCCTTCATCGCCGACCTTGGTAGAAGATATGTTTGAACACTTTGAAACTGACGCCATCCGCATCCAAACCAAAAGAACCGGAGAAAAGGAACATTCCACTCCACTATTTTTAACTTCTAGTTTTGTTTTTGATGATGCGGAACATGCAAGAGCACTTTTTGCAGAAGAGGTAACAGGGAACCAATACACTCGGTTTTCCAATCCTAATACCACCGAGTTAATTGAAAAAATGTGTTCACTTGAGCATACTGAGGATGGAATTACCACTGCTTCAGGGATGTCTGCTGTGTTTACCTCTGTATTTGGACTTGTCAAGTCAGGAGACCATATCGTATCTGCTCGTGCTATTTTTGGATCCACACATCAAATTTTTGCAAACATATTACCGCGTTTTGGAGTGACTACCACTTATGTAGATATCAACAAACCTGAGTTATGGGAGGCGGCTTTTCAAGAAAACACAAAGATCGTTTATATAGAAACACCTTCCAATCCGGGCCTTGATATTGTTGATTTAGCTTGGGTTTCAGCGCTTTGTAAAAAGAAAAAAGCCATACTGATCGTAGACAATTGTTTTTGTTCTCCTTATATCCAAAGACCTGCTGATTTCGGTGCTGATATTGTGATTCATTCAGCGACTAAATACTTAGATGGCCAAGGAAGGGTAATTGCGGGTATCATTCTTGGTAAAAAAGAACTTATCCAACCCATTCGTTATATGGCTCGTAACACTGGACCGTCTCTATCTCCGATGAATGCTTGGGTTATATCCAAAAGTTTAGAAACTTTAGCAGTAAGGATGGATCGACATTCTGAAAATGCTATCAAGTTGGCTGAATTTTTGGAAGGATCGGCAGATGTGGAATTAGTCCGATATCCATTTTTACCAAATGATCCTGGTTATGCGATTGCAAAAAAACAAATGAAAGCCGGTGGTGGGATTGTTTCTTTTGTGATCAAAGGTGGAGTCGAAAGAGCTAGAAAATTTTTAGATGCACTCAAGTGGTTTTCTCTTACTGCCAATTTGGGTGATACAAGAACCACTGTGACTCATCCAACATCGACAACTCACTCTAAGTTATCGGAAGCAGAAAGATTAGCAGTAGGAATTTTACCTGGTCTCATCCGTGTTTCTGTTGGTTTAGAACACATTGATGACATCATCGCGGAAGTGAAGCAGGCACTTTCCAACTCAAAGTAAATAGTGTATATAGAGAGTTCTTTTTTTCAGCGAGGGACTCTCTTAATAAAATTAGCGACTGTTTAGAAAGTTCATTACCTCGATTGTCTAACTGTTCCTGGAAAGTCCGGACATACTGTTCGTCCGGATCCACTTCAATTTTCCAAAAAAACTCCTGAATTGAATTTTCATTGGGTTTATAATCAAAACGAACTATATGAGAACCTTTTGGTTTGATTCTCGTATCAGCATATTCTTCTGTAAGGTTTGTGTTCACTATCCTTCCTACGACTGATTCTTCCAGTAGTAAAGGTTTTCTTTTATCATTTAAAATAACATAAAAACGTAAGTAAATTTTAGGAACTACGTAAGTTGGAAACTCATGACCAACACCTATTGATTTTAACTCAGCAAAAATTTGGTATTCTCCATTTTTTTCTTTTACTTCCCAGGTTGGTAATAAGGATTTTTGAACAAAGGTTTTGTCATGGATTCCTTTCCAGGAATGTTCTCTGTCAGGCATATGGCAGTTTTGGCATTGGATTCCTTGTTTGGCAAAAGGACTTCGTTCCCATTCAGAATAAACTTCCATAAGTCGTTTCCCATTCAGTTTGACACCTGTTTCTTTACTTTCATGACAAGACTTACAAAATTCTGAGGATTCAAATTCATTTTTCACCACATAACTGTTATGTGGAATGTTCCCAGAGGTTATCTTTTTGTCATTATTTGTTCTGGGTGGAGGACCAAATCGAATTTGATTTCTGATATGACAAGAAGCACAAAGAATGGATGGATTTCCTATTCCGTTGGGGAAGTTGTGCGATTTAGAATTTAGGATCGTTGTTGTATGGTATTCAAGGTCAAGTTCAGATTTGGTTTCTGGAAGAGGTGAGTGGCAATTGAGACAGGATCTGAATTCATTAGCTGATAGAATTTCTTTTTGCCATAAAAAACCGCCGCTCACCGACTTGGAATGCAAACTTCTTTCCCAATTTTGAAATTGATCTTTGTGGCAAGTTGCACAATCTTTTGGGTCTAAACTTTTTTCTAAAGGAGGAAACTGGGAAGGAGGTAATCCTTGTTCTGAAATTGGATGTTTCCAATGAGATGATAGAAAACTAGAATCAGAACAACTTACGAACATGAATAGAATTGTCAGAATGTTCGTAAGTTGGAATTTTTTAAATTTCACGGTAAGTTGATTCTGTTGAATGAATCAACCGCCGCAAGCATTTCCTCCACCGCCACTCGGTGCGCCACCACCACCACTGGAAGCTCCAGCAGAAGAAGAGCCACGTAAAAAAGCCTTATCTTCAGTCCTTAGTTTGTTGGAATTTTTAACATACTGTCTTCCGATATCCAGTTGGTAATTGGGAACATTGGCATCTGCGTTAGAAGTATTCACTTCCGATAAAGTAGCAATATCTGTTCTCCAATAGGAAGCAGGCTGGCTGATTGCACTGGGGCTTGAGCCGGAGGTGGGAGTCCTGAGCCCAAGGGCACCGAACTGTCTCCAGCCACCTTCATATAACCTTGTCGGTTTGCCAAGAACTTGGTGTAGAATGAACCAAACAAGTGAACCTCTGGTTGCATCTTCTCCATAAACATAAATCTGTTTACCTTCTTGGTATCCCGTGTTATTCAGATAGGTTTGTAATTGGCTAAATGATTTAAACTGGAATGTTGTTCCATCGTACAAATCGGTTGGGATCAAATTTGTAGCAGATTTAATCCTTCCTTCATAAGTCACCAAGCACGTATTACTTGCGAATGTTGAGTTTGTTTTTGTTGTACAGTTAGAATACTTGGAACCTGATGCGGTTGATGCAGCAGTTCCCGTGTAAGATGCATTTGGTCTTCCATCGATGATAAAGAAACCTTCGGCCGGAACGGGATCTACTTCATCAAAAATACTATTCCCATTTTTTATGGAATGGATCAGATCTCCAATGGTCAATTGTAATACGGTATGATCTCTGTATAGAGTTTTTGTGCTACCACCACGGTTACTATTTGCGTAAGTGTAAGATGGAGTCGTAAACAGTGCATTGCTCGCAGTTAAATCAGCAATGGATCCATTTAATACCGCTAGTCTTTCCTTTGGATATCCCCAATATAACAGAGAGTAATACGCAAAAGTTGCCGAAGAAAGATTAGCAAGAGATGATGTATCTTGTGCAAATACAACATAGTCGATTGCTGGGTCTATGCCATACAATCCAAAAAAATCAGAAATCTTTTTCCCTTTTGGTGCAAGTCCATCAATAGCCAATACTCCATCATCTCTGGTATCAGTCAAAAGTTCAGGTAAGTTTGCGATTGGGTATGCAAAACTTTGTTTTCCATCAAAGAACAAATAACGTCCACTTGAACCAGATGACTGGACTTGAATCACAACCAAATTTCCTGATACTCCTGCTGGACGGTTGTTCGACCAGTTAGATAGAAATCGCGAAAACTTGGTCGATGTGATCAGTCCACTATCGTTTAAATTGAAATCAGTATTTGACAAAGTTGCTAGTTCCGCAGGTGAATATACCCGGAATAAAAATGGAGTTAAATCAAATTTCATACTTTGTGGTAGAAATAGATACTCCGGTAAACCTTTACAATTGACTATCTGAAAGAATATAAGACTAAATGTGATTAAGTATTTTAGTTTCATTGGTTTAACCTCAGAGATTGTATGGGAGCGTTGCTGCGAATCCCACAGTTTTTAACCTTGCAGTATTATAACCTGCAATTGTTTCTGAATAGAAGAGGGTGTAGAAGTTGCCAAAACTATCCTGGTAACTTAGGCCGACTTCAGCATTATGAAAGTCTTCTCTTCTTCCCCATGCAGGTCGTTCATTTTGTACGTAAACATCATAGGGATTGATACCGTACACCGATGGCTGTGGATATCGAACCATATTCCAGGGTGGTTGTTGTCTTGGGTCAGCGTAAGCATAACCACCTTGACCTACTTGTCCACGAAGACCAACAGTCAAAAACAAGGATTCAAAGAAACGTTTGTAAATTGCTGAGTAATAAAGGATATCATCGGGTACAGGATTTTCTCTTTTTCTATAAGAAAGTTCACCCAAAGTTCCAAGTCCCCAAATCCCAAAATCTTTTGCTAAGTAGAGATTGACCTCTCCACCACTGGCTCCATCACCAAGCGATTGTGGATTTCTATCATAATCTCCACGTTTGATTCCCCCAACACGAAGAGAGATTGTAGGCATCCAACGGTATTTAGAATCAAACTCGTCTACAATTTTATAACGAAGTCCAAATCTTGTATCCATAAACCCATATTTATCCGGAACATCTGGAGTTTGTTGTAAACCAAGATACCTGTTGAAAACTCTATGGCGACCTAACTTTCCAAATCCAATGGTTAAGTCCGCGGTAAGTCTGTCAGTAATCCCATATTCAAGCGCTAGGTTTGCAACCGACAAACGAACGTTATCGTCGTATTTTGCTTTTTGTCCAGCAAGAAAGGCACTATCGTATTCCGAGTGAATGAATACTGGACGCACCCAGAGTTGTCTTTCATAGGGAGCCCATGCTTGTTGCGCATAAAGACCCGGAGCGGCAAAAATAGATAAAAATGAAATATATTTGAATAAATTAAAGAAGGATTTCATTGTTTACTCCTTCTTTTTTTCTGGAAGTTTTACATTGAATCTAACTTGAACAAAGTATTCGAGGGCTTGTAATTGTTCCTCAGTCAGTTTTCCAGCAAAGTCAGGAAGGTTTACTCTTCTTTTTTCCGTGTTTGGTAAACTGCCTTGTAAGTATTCTAATCTTTCTTCTTGTTCCACTAAATTTACATTAGTTTGTTTTTCTAAACTTAGGTCTTGGTTGTAGACTGCTTTTCCTAAGTGATATTTTTCTCTATCTTGTCCTTGTGGAATGTTGGCAATACCACCACCACCAATTCCTCCAGAAGCAAAAGAGGATGAGATCAAAATTAGATTCATCATTAAAAATTTTAATAAGTTCTTCATATAACTTTCCCTGCGTAATCGATCTTTTTATATATTAAGAGAGGAATGTCAGTGCATTCCTCTCTATGTTTTTTTAACGTTTATAAGCTTTGTCTTCGTCTATAATCTTTCTTGAAGTTGTTGCGAACGCATTCAAGTTAGTTGGAAGATTTGGATCTACATCACCAGCCACATTGTATGTGATGACTTCAGATAGTTCTGCAATGTCAGTCCGGTAAGGAGAATCAGCCGGTAGTTTTGGCGCGGGCCCACCACCAGTTAAACTTCCCCATTCAATCCAGCTTCCATCATAGTATGTAGATGGATATCCGAGAATGGCAATGTAAGAAAAACCAGTCACCTGTGATCTGTTATTAGTTCGGCAAAGTTGGATAGCCGTTTGACCTGCTTGGTAACCTTTTCCATCATAATATGCTTTTAGAGTAGCTTTTGGTAAAAAACGAAATTCAGTATCGAGTAGATCTGTCCATTTTAGTTCTTTTGCACCTTTGATTCTACCTTCAAACCCAACGTATTTACCAGCTACTTCAGAAGTTGTGCTTCGAATTACACCATTGTATTCGTTACTAGTTCCTGAGGAAGATCTTGCATCAGAAATAAACACACTGGAAGTAAGTCCTGAAATGGTAACGTTATTCGGATTTTTTACTGCAGTGATCACATCCTCAACAGGTAACATAAGAATTGTATTATCTACTCTTAGTGACTTTACAGAATAACGGTTTGTGTAACTAGGAGGAGTGTTTGTTGTGGAACTGAATGGAACAAAGTTTCCGTCAGTTGTTGCAAGTCTTGGAAGTGTTCCATTTAAGAAAGCAAGGTTTTTGTGATCAAATCCCCAATAACGAAAGGAATAAAATCCACGAAGAGTTCCTTGGACATGGTTATTGGCATTTGCCGAAGAAACAAATACAACCAGGTCATTGACCGGATCAATTCCATAACGATTTAGGATGGCATCAATCTTTGTTCCATTCGCAATGATGGAAACTGTATCACTGAGTCCGCTACTTCGTTTTTGGCTAAAACCATCTCCACCATCAAGGGCACTGGCTCCATCAGCAAAAGTAAAAGAATACACAACTACATCGTTTCCATTACCTGCAATGTATTCTTTACCAACAGTGGCGCTTGCACCGTTTTGTAAGATGACGAGTTTACCGTTAATTCCTGCAGGTTTTGTTCCTGCCCAATTGTTGACCCATTTACCCAAAGTCGATGGAGTGATTAGTCCATACTCATTTAGATTGTAATCGTCGTTAGACTCTTTTGCTAACTCAGCAGCACTATTGACCTTAATTCCAGAGGAAAGGGCAAGTGCTGCAAGAAGCAGATTCTTGGTGTCGTCGTTTTTCGCTCCACCGCAGGCTCCGATGAACCCCGCGGTAATAAGAGCAATCGACTTGTATAGTAGATTGGTTTTCATTTGTTAATCCTTCGATTGTATTCCTGTTTCCCATCTGTAGGGGTTGCACCAGAGGTAAGAAACATGGTAAGGCCAGTCTGAAAAGGAGGGGAAATTCAAAAATCGTAAATCTTATATATTGAACATAAAATCTTATATAACGCACAATATATTGTCGTGATGTGCATTCCTTTGGACTCCCTTCGGTTTGAGGAATGGAGTCGTTTGGGATTCCCAAAAACTCGCTTAGCGTGCCTTTTTGGATGCGATCCAAAGAAATTTAGATTCTTCTCCAAATTCGTTTTCTAGAAATTCGAGTTCCGATACAGGGAAGAAGGCACTATCTGCTGGTTCCAAAATGATCTCTTTGGTTTTTAGTTTGATTTTAATTTTTCCAGAAACTTGATAGATTTTAATATCAAAGGCGGTGGGTAGGTGACTGAATTGTGTGACTTTGCCGGTGCTAAGTTTCCATTCGGTCAGACTCAAACGATCTCTTTCTTCTTGGTAAAAAACCCTTGATTCTGCTATATTTTTGGGAGAAACCCAGCGTTTTCCCTCGCCAGAACCAATAAAACGTGGTGATTGGGCAAAAAGGTCGGGAATCATTTCTCCGATGGGGATTCGAAGTGATTTGGATAATTTCCATAAAATCCCGATACTGGGTGTGGTTTTTCCCGATTCAATGAGTCCTAACATTCCTCGACTAACAGTCGAAAGTTGAGATAACTTTTCCATAGATAGTCCAAGTTCTAACCTTCTGCGTTTTAAGGTTTCACCAAGGACAACCGTCAGCACTTCATCGACATTTCTTTCGTTTTCTGTTGTGGCCGAAAAACTTTCAATTTCTGTTTCCATACCCAATACTTCCCTTAGGGGCTATGTTTGATATATTGGATATTTTGTAAACTAAAATGAATATTTGCCTGAAATGCCAGGTGAGACAGATAAGGGAGATAACCGCCTCTAGAAGGAGGATCGAGTCAGGGATTTCGTAGAAATAATGAAATGTAAGTCCCAAGCGGGCGGAAGTGAGATAGGACAATTGGGGTATCGAGATCAAAATCCAGGGGGAAATTCTAGCGGATTTTGAAATCACTAAAAATGGTAGAAGGATTAAAAAATACCAAGGGTTGTAAACGGGAAGAAGACAAAGGAAAAGATACCCAATCAAAAAAAACAAATCGAGGCGAGTGGATATTACTGAAAATTTTCGCAAACGATTCTTTTTTTCGAAGGAGATGAGAATGTATCCAATCATAATCGCTAGAAGGAAAAAGAATGGAATGGTTTTTAGATCAATGATTCCGAATGTTTTCCAAAATGGTTCGTAAAACTGATTGAATTTGAAAGCAGAACCAAATTTGATCAAGTTGGTAATTCCAAAATCATTTGTATCTGGAAAAAGTAGATAATAGATAAAATAAAAAATAAAAAACCCAAATAAAAAAGACAAACTAGGTAAAACCAGTTTCCTCCAACTTCCTTTCCAAGTTTTGAACGAAATTGTTTTGAAAAGATAAACAAAGTAAAACAATGAAAAGAATTTAATATGGACAACAAGACCAAATAGGAAACTCGAAAAGACTATTTTTTTATATCGAATCGAATCAAACAAAATCCAAAAAAGAGAAAGGATTAATATTTCAAAATGAAAATTGAGATAAACTTCCTTAATCAAAATAGGAAATAACCAATACAATAATTGAGATTTAGAAAATCTGCCTTTTGAGAAAAACAAAAAACTCGAAGTTTCAAGAACTAGGTAACTAAGTTTCAGAAAAAATCCAGAAAAACCTGGAGAAAATAAGGCAAAAAACAATAAAACAAAGGGGCTGTAAATTGTTGTCCAATCAGGGTGATTGATTTGTGATAGAATTTCTGTTTCGGTATCACCTAAATTTGTTTTTTGAAACGAATCAAAAGGAACTTTTTCATAAGGTGATTCTCCTTGCCGAATTAAATTCCCTTCCCATAAATATCTAGACCAATCATCTTCCCAAATAGGAGGAAGAAAAATAAACAGAACTCGAATTCCAAGTCCTATGATGAAAATGATTGTTTTGTATTTTTTAAAAAAAGATTTTGGAAGGGTTACCATCCAGAGAAAGAGAATGGTAACCAAAGAAACACTGATGAATAGAATCCATTGTAACAATGTTTTAACGAAAACTATTTATTGAAATTTAGATTGTTACATCTTTCACAAATTTCTGTTGGGATCACTCCCAGTTTCATTAAGATCCCGAAAGCAAAACATCCAGCACACCATCCCAAAAAAGATTCTAAGGAGGCAAAGAAAACGAGAGTTGCTAAAGTGATTTGGTAGGCAAGTGTTAGGTCCAAAGTGAAGAACAGAATCGCAGCAGCACTGAATAAAAATCCAATGAGTTGTGCAAATCGTTTGGGTGGACCAGCAGTTGCAACAAAGGAAATTCCAAGCCATGGAACTAAGTATCGAGATGTGAAAAAAGCGAAAGGCTCAAACTTCGGGCCATAACTGAGTCTTAATGTAAAACCAGCAAATAAGAATGCTAGGACGTAAGGATTGGGAAATAGAATCGCAAAAACGCCAAGAAATACCACTGTTGAAGCAACAATCCTCGTGACATTTTCGTTGACCACATCTGGATAATAACCAATTTTCATTTTGCCCTCCAATAGCTTCCAAAGTACGGAGAGCTCTTTCTTAAGCAAGGAAAATTCGCTTTATTGGATGAAATATTTATTTTATTGACGATAATCCGTCTTAAAAGAGAAAGACTTTATAAATTCGGAGGGTATCTTCGTGAAAGTACTACACAGTTACGGAATCTATCTATTTTTTTTCTCTCTTATCTTTGCATTTTTTGGGGAACAAAATGCTGGGCCTTCTGTTCCAGTAACCAAACAAGTGGAATCCCCTTGGTTTCTGGGTGCAGAATTAGCACTATCACTTCCGAAATACAAAATCCTCGACACTCGCTCCTCGATTTCTCGGTTGAAAAACAAAATACCAGGAGCTGCGGTCATTTCATGGGAAGATCTAGCGCGTACGGATGCTCCCCATAAAGGAGAGTTGTTAGAACTCAAACTAGTCCGTAAAACAATAAACGATTTAGGTCTTAAACAAGATGAAAATATACTAGTGTTAGGTGATGGTGAATCTGGTTGGGGAGAGGAAGGGCGAATTGTTTGGAGTTTACGAGAGGTCGGATTCAAACAAGTTTATTGGATTGATGGTGGATACCCGGCTTACGAGAAACAGATCCGAAAAAAAATAAATCCTAAAACTGAAAACATATCTTCTAATTCTAACCTTAAGGTAACAAAAGACTTAATATCAGCTGCTGTCTTCAAAGATGATATTTTAAAAGGTTTGTCCACTAAGAAATACCAAATTCTAGATACAAGAGAACCAAGAGAATTTTCGGGAGCTACACCTTACGGCGAATCTAGAGGAGGGCATATACCAGGTGCTAAGTCCTTTTTCTACCAAGAATTATTTGATGCAAAAGGGAACGTAAAATCAAAGGCTGAGGTTGAACTTTATTTGAAAGGTCTAGGCATTCAAAAAGAAAAACCGATTGCAGCATACTGTACGGGAGGTGTTCGTTCTGCTTTTGTGGTTGGAATCCTTCGTACTTATGGGTATAATGCTTATAACTATGCGGGTTCTATGTGGGAATGGTCGTCTGATCCTAAACTACCGTTGGAAACTGGAAATTGAAAAAAAACATATATATATCTTTTTTTACACTGATTGTTTTGGGCGCTGGAACTTATCTTTATATCAACCAAAGAGAAGTCTCCATTGAACAAGTGTTCCCTGGTAAGGTTTGGGCTAAACCTATTGAGAATTTACCAGACCTAAAGGGCGTTGGTGCACCCACTGCAAAAAATTGTGGGAATTGCCATACCGAAATTTATGAGGAGTGGACTCGCTCCACTCATGCTAATGCACTTACCGATATCCAATTTCAGTCTGAGTTGGCAAAACCAAGTTCTCCTAAATGGATTTGTTTGAACTGCCATATTCCTGTTCAAAATCAAAGAGAAACCATCATCACTGGGCTAAAAAATGGGGATTATTTCCGACCCGTTGAGATCCCAAACCCAAATTTTAATCCTGAAATGAAGGCGGAAGGTGTGACTTGTGCTACTTGTCATGTAAGAGTTGATTCAAAAACTAATGAAAGTTATGTGATAGGTGGAACGGGTGGGACTTCTCCCCCTCATCCACTAAAAATTGACCGCGATCAGTTGATGAAACGTTGTTATGATTGCCATAACGAAACTTATACTTTAAATGAATCACTGGTTTGTTCTTTCCAAACTGGGGCAGAGTTACATGCAACTAAATCAAATCAAACTTGTTCATCCTGTCACCAACCGGAAGTTCGCCGGTCCTTTGTGAAGTCATCTCTCGGCAAACCAGTAAGGACTTCACATAAACATGGATTTATTGGTGGTGGTGTTCCCAAAAGATTCGATTTATATCCTGATCAAATTAGATTAGGGTATAAACCTGGTATTGTTCTTTCTGGTATCAAGGTAAGCGATGGATCAATCGAAATACAGATAAAAAATGTTAATGCTGACCATCACGTCACCACTGGCGATCCAGAAAGATTTTACAAATTGAGGTTAGATGGTTTGGATTCCAAAGGAAATTCGATTTTCCAAACAGAAACTACTATTGGCCAAGAATGGTCTTGGTCACCGGCTGCAAAAAAAGTAAATGATACACGGATTCCATCAGGGGAGACTTTTCTTTGGAAGTTGAAACAAACAGATCTTCCTGTCGCTTCTTATGTTTTTCAGGCCATTCATGTACGATTGAAAAATAATACTTCTAATTATATGATTCAATCCTCTGGTTATGTTTCGTCTCCTTATAAGGAGCAGGTAGAAAGTATGAAAGATTTATACCCGCATAGTTCTGTGGTGATTGAATCAATTTACCAGTTAAAAACAAAATCTAGAAAAGACACTTCTCTCAGCGAATTATTTAAAAGGAATGCAGAACGTAAAGGTGAGTAAAGTTCTTTGTATCATTCCGGCGAGAGACGAGGAAGAAGGCATTGAACGTGCTTTGAGTGGCCTTATATTAAACTCTGGATTACCAAAGTCTAATTTTATTGTCGTGAACAATGCATCCAAGGACCAAACGCCTGCCATTGTTAAGAAGATGGGAATCCAATCTTTGGATTGTCCAAAGATTGGTTATGGAAATGCATGCCTTGTGGCATTAGACTGGATTAAAAAATCAGATTTAAAGCCAGACTATATAATGTTTTGCGACGCTGATGGTTCTGACGATCCATTAGACATTAGAAAATTGATTCAAGTGATTGAAGATAGTGGTGCTGATTTAGTGATTGGGTCAAGAACTATCGGAATTGTTGAAAAAGGGGCTCTCTCTCCAATTCAAATCTTCGGAAATGCACTGACATGTTTTTTAATTCTAATTTTTTTCCGACGTAAGTTTACTGATATGGGTCCACTTAGGATTTTAAAATATTCATCTCTCCTCAGATTACAGATGGCGGATCCCACTTGGGGATGGAATATTGAAATGCATATAAAAGCTCTAAAGCAGAAAATGGATATAAGAGAAATATCTGTGAACTATCGGAAAAGATTTGCGGGTGTTTCCAAAATTTCTGGAACCATTTCAATGTCCTTACGTGTTGGGATCAAAATTTTATATACTTTCTTTCGGCTATTAATCTCCCCAGTTCATGAAACGTAAAATTATAAAAGTTTTACTTTTGATCCTTTATCCCGCTTTGCTTTTTGTTTCGACTCATTTTGGGGATCGGAATGATTTGAGTATCATCTTGGTAGTTGCCACTCTGCTACCCTTATACTTCTATTTTTTAAAAGATGTAATTTCTTCGTTTCAAAATCAGTTTTACCTTCTTCTTTCGTATGGAATCATTTTGCGACTTGTTGTCGTTGGTTCTCCTGCCTTATGGAGTGATGATATATATCGTTATCTTTTTGATGCTAAGATTTGTTTAGAAGGAATCTCTCCTTATCGTTACACACCAGAAGGTTTTGTGAAATTGGGGGCGAGTCTCAACTTAGGATTAGAATCGTTTTTATCAAAGATGAATAGTCCCAATTATTATTCTGTATATCCAGTGTTCATCCAATGGTTTTTTTCTTTGGGAACCATTCTGGGAAATGCATTTGGTTCTGTTTTTTTAGGGATTCAGTTTCTGTTTTTTGGGTTAGATATTTTAAATTTACTTCTGATCCGGAAATTATATCCGGAAAGTTCAAATCTATCTTATTGGTTGTATTTTGGAAATCCCGTAGTCATTTTCGAGGGAATTTCTCAAATGCATCCAGAAATTTTGTTGGTAACGGGATGTTTATTATTGTTTTTATCTCGTTCGATCCCTTTCATATTAAGTTCTTTCTTTCTTTTGACTCAGTTGAAATTTAATGCTTTTCTTTTTGTTTTGGGTATTAAGTGGAATCGGAAAACTATTGTTAGTTTGTTTTTGATTTTCATTTTATCTTTGGGTTTATGGAAAGTTACGGTATTTTCTGATTTAGTTTTGCAGGGAAGTGCGGGGTTAGGGTTATTTTTTCATTCATTTCGATTTGCTGGTATTCTAGAACCTATATTTTATTTTCTTTTATCTTTATTTCGTGCTGAGTACTTGTCTGGAGTTATATCTTTTGCCGTAGTTAGCATTCTGTATTTTTTTTGTTTTCAAAAAAAAATCTATTGGAGCTTAAATCTTTCTTCTCGTTTTTTTATTATCTATTCCTTGTTTCTTTTGTTTTCTCCGGTAGTCCATCCTTGGTATTGGATTCCTTGGGTGCTTTTTGTGATGGACATGGAAAAAAGCGAAGGTTTGGTCTCTATCGTTTCCTTTATTGCATTTTTATCTTATGGGTTGTATGTATATAAGGATTTTGTTTATTTTCATTGGGTGGTTTCGGTTTTTGTATTAGGGTTTTATGGGTTCAAACAAATTAATTATCTTCGCAAAACAACCTGAATTAGGGAAAGTCAAAACTCGCCTTTCTGTTAGTATTGGAGAAGAAAATACATTAAAGATTTATTTTGAGTTACTTATGATTACTAAAGCAGTCACCTCTTCGTTAGATGTTGAAAAAATTGTTTATTGGGATCGTTTAACCGAAGTTTCAAAGTTTGAATTTGGTTCTGAATTTAAGAGACAGGTTCAGGCAGTGGGTGATCTGGGAAAAAAGATGGAAGTCGCTTTTCATAATGAATTACAAGAAGGAACTGGAAAAGTTCTTATCATTGGAACTGATTGCCCGTTTGTAACGAAAGAGATTTTGTTAGACGCTTATCAAAGGTTAGATAACTCTGATTTTGTCATTGGCCCTGCGAAAGATGGCGGTTACTATTTGCTTGGAATGAAAAAATTTTCACCTTTCGTTTTCCAGTCCATCCCATGGAGTACTTCTGAGGTTCTTTCATTGACGATGACTTCCATCGAAAAGAACAATCAAACTTTTTCTCTTCTGGCGGAGCTTTGTGATATCGATGATCTGGATGATTTAAAGGTCTGGAAAGGATCCGATTATTGAATTGGTTTGATATTGATTTCCACTCGCCGATTGAGCGTTTGGTGACCTTTGGTTTTGTTTTGTAATTTGGAGTTACCAAAAAAAAGTCTGCGAATTTGGTTTGATTCAACAAAATGAATTAGTAAAAAACGTTCCACTTCTAGAGATCTTTTTTCACTCACTTCAATATCTGAGCTTGCATTTTTCCCTTCATCGGCGTGGGCATGTATCTCAATTTCAAAGTTACGATTTTTGTTCAAAAAATCTGCTGCGGTTTGTAAACGTGCTAGATCTGCATTAGACATCTTTGAGGAATTTTTTGCAAAATAAATTGTAAGTGATTTTTCTTCGGATGAGTTCTCTGTTTTTTTATAGGGATTTTCGAAGACAACTCCCTCTTGTGCTCTTAACCCAGTTGTTAATAAAAAATATTGAACAGTGTAAGTTAACAAAAGCAATCGAAAACTTTTGTTTGAATTGAAGTAGCACATACTAAGAACATCGGTTGTTTAGAAATATTTCAATACGATAGATTTTAAAATTATGATTGAAATATGTCCCTTCGGATTCATTTTCAAGTGTAAGGTGTATAAATGAAACTAAAAGATTTGGCTGAACAATTAGGTGTAAGTTTCACTGGCTCTGGTGATTTAGAGATCAATGGTATTAAAGACTTGGAACATCACACTCCGGTAGATCCAGCCAGCATCTATTATGTTGCTTCTAAAAAATATTTAGCCAAACACAAGAAGTCTTCAGATGTGAAAATAGCACTTACGATTGAATCCTTAGCTTCTTTATTTCCTAATGCCATCATCGTCCCCGAAGAAGGATCAAAAGTAAAATTCATTCAAGTGGTTTCTTTGTTCGAAAAAAAACCAAAACAAATCCCTTTTATTTCTCAGAAAGCAAGTATCCATCCGACTGCTAAACTCGGAAAAGATGTAACCATCATGGATTTTGCCGTAATCCAGGAAAATGTGGTGGTGGGTGATCGGGCCGTGATTTATCCGAATGTTGTATTAGAACCAAATGTTGAAATTGGAGAAGAAACAGTTTTAAAATCAGGAGTCGTAGTCTATTACAACTGTAAGTTGGGGAAAAGAAACTTAATCCATGCGAATACTGTGATTGGTGCTGATGGATTTGGTTTTTATGATTATGCCGGTGTTCGTTATAAAGTTCCTCAAATTGGCAACGTAGTGATTGGAGATGAAGTGGAGATGGGCGCCCATTGTACGGTTGACCGCGCGGCTCTTGAATCCACCACCATTGGAAATTTTACAAAATTTGATGACCATGTACATGTCGGCCATAACTGCCGTGTTGGGAATTACGTATATATTGCTGGAGCTACTGTCCTTGCAGGTTCCGTGACCATTGAAGATGGATGTTTTCTTGCTGGACAATCTGCCGTTGCAGAACACCTAACAATGAAAAAAGGATCGATTCTGATGGGACTGTCCGGGCTCACGGAAGATTCTAAAGAAAAAACGGCTTATTTTGGAATCCCTGCAAGACCTGCTTTAGAGATGCATCGAATCCATAGTTCTTTACCACATTTACCTGAGGTAGTGAAAGACTTTTCCAAACGGAAAAAAGATGGAAATTGATTTTTAGATTTTTCTTCAGAGACCTAGAAACTTGCGGTCTTTGAAAGGAAACACGTAACAGCCAATTGGCGATAGGTTATTTTTTAGACTCTAAGATCCACTGCTTCCAGATTTCAGGGACAAATCCGATTGTAGCGCGTTTGCCATCTCTAACAATGGGTGTTTTGAAAAGAAGGGGATTTGTGAGTAACGCCTCTTCTTTATCGTATAACATGTATTTTAGATTTTTATCTTCGTAAACTTTGGATTCTGTATCAATCAAATCATCCAAACGAACACTACCTAAAATGGATCGGAGTTCTCCTTTACTCATTTCTTTTTCTTGGAGATTGATGAACTGAAAATTCACACGTCGTTCTTGGAAGAACAACTGTGCCTTCTTGGTATCCTTACATTTTTTAGTTCCGAAGATTTGGAGGTTCATCCAAAAATTGACTTTTTGAAATCTTCTAAAAGAGGTTCTGATCCAGACAACATCAATTCAATTTGATCCTTGTCCAAATCATACATCACATGTGCTTGTAAATACTGGGTGAATTCTTCCGCAGAAACCTTTTTAGCATCGAAGTTTTCTTTGAGGAAGTTATACCAAGCGGCAAGGATGACTTTTTGGTGAGCCAATTCTTTAATACCAATGGTAATGATTTTAGAGGATTTCATGTAATTTTCTTCAAGCATGATACTCACGCCAAAGGATCGTCAATCTAAAAACCTCTGGAACACTGAAAAATAAAGATTCCATGATCCCGAATTCATATCCAATCTTCTGAAAGTTTGTGCAGTGCTCACAGTTGCATCGATGATCCTTGTATCATCGATGACTCCAACCTTTCCATCTGCTCGGATATAAAAACTCGACATTTCCCCATTATAGTTACCGCTAAATTTATCGATGGCTACATGGTGGTAACCAAGTCCGATTTGAAGGAATGTATCTTCGTATAACCTTCGATTGATGGCGGTTTCCATACGGTAAGCAAGTCCGCTCCCTCGGAGCCTTCCTCTTTGGTTGAAGTATTGTGTGTCGGGTAGGGGCTCTCCAATGGAGTAACCTCGGATGTTCCAGTCTGCAGAGGTAAATCCAACACCTAGGCCATTTTCCCATTCCCAGTTTCTGTAGATTGGCATAGTAAAATAATACATTCCAAGCACATGATAAGAATATATTTCTGACTGGAGTTTTGTATAATAAAGATCACTTGTAACTTCTGTTAATTGAAGAATTTGCCAATCATTTCTCCCCACCACAAAACCTACTCTCGAGCGCGAATCCAAAAGAAAACGCACGAAACCTTCGTATAAGTTCGTCGATTTTCCTCCAGTCAAACTCACACTTGAAAAAATAAGAGGGTTAAAGGTGGATGAAAACTGCTTTAGGTCTCCGTCAAAGCGTCCAGGAACTCTTTCTCCTGCACCATATCGCATTCCCACCTCGATCCCAGAGGGTTCTGCATTCAAAGGGCCAAAGCCAATAGAGGAAATCATAAAAACCAGAAACAGAAAGGTTACAATACATCTTGACATAACAATTTCATCCAATTTCGTGAGGAAGAACCAATATGGAAACACTCTTTCAAAACGGATCTAAGTTTAATCTGATTTTAGGATCGGACATTCTCAGCCCTTATTTCTATCTCATCCTGATTGCCTCTATTTATCTGAGCTTTCGATTGGGATTTCCGCAAATTCGTTTTCTCTTTTTAGCACTTAAGATCCTTACAGGCAATATGGACTTTAAAGGTTCCAAAGGCCAACTTGTGCACTCACAGGCCTTCTTCGCTGGGATCGGATCTTCGCTCCTTTTGGGTTCTGTCATTGGAACCGCTCTTGCCATTGCCTATGGCGGAATTGGCGTTCTCTTTTGGATTTGGGTGATGAGTTTGTTTGTGATGCCCATCCGGTTTGTTTCTTCCACCCTCGCTGTGAAATTTAGAAACCAACTTCCGAGTGGACGTTATCTTTCTGGTCCAATGTACTTCATTGAAAAAGCATTACGTGCCAAGTGGCTTGCTGTGGCTTTTTCTCTGGCGAGTCTCGTGACTGTGCTTTTGTTCGGTGGAATTTTCCCATTTGTGGGGCTTACCTATATCACAAAAGAAGGTTTGAATCTTTCCGGTCTCTCTGGTCCAATTTCCATTTCTGTTATTTTACTTTTTATCGTGATCGGTGGTGTTAGGCGAGTGGGACGTGCTGCTTCCATTTTAGCACCCATCGGAATCATCCTTTTTATCTTTGGATACGTTTCCCTTTTTTCCAATGGAATGATTTCTTTTTTCGGATTTTTATCTGATGTAACCAAAGAAGCATTTTCTATCAAAGCCTTACAAGGTGGTGGTGCCTTTGGAATTTTGAGAGCCCTTTCTGCTTCCCTTAGTACTTTCTTTTTGTCCACAGAAACGGCCGTTGGCAAATCTTCTGGAATTGCCGGAGTGGTTCGTACTGATTATGCCGCCAAACAAGGGTTAGTGAGTATGCTCGCGTCTTTTTTTGAAGGGTTTGTGATGGCAACCCTTGTGGGGTTTGTATTGTATTCTTATGGTGCTGTTAATTTAGAAACCATTCTTTCTTTCCCTGATCGTATTTTGGAACAAAAGGAATCTTTACCTGCGATTTTATTTTTTATCTCCTTTTTATGTTTTGGGATTCTTAGTTTGGCTGGTTGGTTCTATAGTGGCGAACAAAATGCATTTTATGTTTTTGGGGAAAAATTTTCCAATTTCTTTAGAATGTTATTCATTGGATCCACTCTTGGTTTTGCTTATCTTTACGTAAATTACGGAATTGATGTTTTAAGTGTTGTTATGCATTGGGGCTATATTGCTGCCGTGATCACAAGTATTCCTCTCTTGGTTTCTTTGATGTTGCTTGGAAAATCCGCCAACCTGGAGCTTAAAAAATATCTTTCCGAGTCGGGTGCTCGTTATGAAATTTTCAAAGATATTTATCTTTTATTTTTAACGTTACTTCCGAAAAACTTAATCTCTAAAATATTTGGTTACTTTTCTACTTTGCAGTTACCTCGTTTTATGATGATCCCTATTCTCAAGGCTTTTGCAAAGGTTTATAAAATTAACTTAAGTGAAGCAGAACTGGAAATCAAAGAGTATCCTTCGTTGAATCAGTTTTTTACAAGAGCTCTCAGGGCAGAAGCAAGGATCATTGATTCGGCAACCAATGCGGTTGTTTCCCCTACGGATTCAAAAATTACAAGTTTCGGAAATATCAACCAGTCCACAATCATTCAAGCAAAAGGGATTGATTACTCCGTAAAAGAATTGTTAGGTTCAGAAAAATACTATCAATACTTTACAAATGGGAAATACATTACCTTTTATCTATCACCTCAGGATTACCACCGTATCCACAGTCCGTTTGCTGGACAAATTTTGGGTTACTATTATGAACCTGGAAAACTTTTCCCTGTGAATGATTTAGCGGTTCTCAACATTCGAGGTCTTTTCCCAAAAAACGAAAGGCTCATCACCTTCCTGCAAACGGAATACGGAAAAATTGCCGTCATCAAAGTTGGGGCATCAAACGTTGGAAAAATCCGAGTCACTTACGATAATAAAATTGTGACTAACAATTGGATCCGTTTTGCAAAGGAACATCACTACAAAGACGTATCCATTATGATCGATAAGGGTTCGGAACTCGGCCGGTTCGAAATGGGCTCCACGGTCATCCTCGTTTTTGAAAATGACACCATCGACTTGACAAACATCACCTTAGGTGACAAGATTCAATACGGGATTACCGTTGGGAATTTTCGATCTAAAACGACTAAATTACCGGTAAAAGCATAAACATGCCAAACTCGCAACTAGCCACCTTTCCTAAAGAAATTTCTTTCGATGATGATTCCCTCTACATCGAATGGAAGGATGGCCACGGGTCGAAATACTCGCTTCTAGACCTTCGGAAAAAATGCCCCTGCGCGACTTGCCGGGGTGGGCATGGTGGAAAAGTTGGGGATGCGACGGGCCATATCCAGTCCATCAAGCTTTTGTCTTGGACCAAAGTGGGTCGGTATGCGATTTCCATCGTCTGGAGCGATTATCATAACACGGGGATTTATTCTTACGATAACCTTCGGGCCTATGCCGACGGAATGATGAGTGCTTTTGACTGATTCCTGATACTTTTTGTCAATTGGGAAAAAAACTGAGTGACAAAAAGATTCATATTATGTCTCATTATCCTAAGTTTTCCGGAGATATAAGGGTATGGGTGAAGGTTCACTCTCACAAGACGAGATAGACGCATTACTACAAGGTGCGGATGATACATTCGACCTTTCTTCCTTAAGTGGCGCATCCAGTTCGTCATCGGACAACCTATCTCCTATTGACCGCGACATTATTTCTGATGTGATCGGCTCTGCATTCCAGGTGGCGGGGAACACACTTGGCACGATCTTGGCAAAAAACACTCGTTTTATGAACCCTGCCACGGAATCGAGCTCCTCTGCGGACATTCAAAAGGAACTTGGAAGTAAATCTGTTAGTTTATTTTCAACTATTAGCGGAAGTTTGGCGGGCCGAGTTTGTCTCATCATGGCCCAAGAAAATGCCGCTAAAATTGCAGGCGTTATGATGGGTGGAATGACTCCTCCCGGCCAGTTGGATAATGCCCAACTCCAAACTCTAAAGGACTCCTTGGCTCCCATCCTTGGAACTGTCACAGCTCAGATTGGAATGAAACTTGGTGGTACTATGTCAGGTAGTCCACCAGAAATTGCTCTTGTGAACTCTGGACGTGATTTACAGCTCCCAGATGACAATAGTTTGGTGAAAACATCCCTTAGTTTGAATATAGACGGGGTTGGATCTTTTAAAGTTTATTATGTAATCGCTTTGTCTATGGCAAATTCCATTTTGGATATCCAAAAAGGGGGAGGCCAAAAACAACAACAACAGTCCGGTGGAATGAACGTCAACATGCAACCCAATATGGGGATGGGTGGTGGCCAAGGTTCTGTCGGAATCAAAGGTGTTAATTTTCCTTCTCTTGCTACTGCTGGTGGTGGCCCTGGACAAACAAACCTCAACCTTCTCATGGACGTGCAAATGGCACTGACAGTGGAACTCGGAAGAACTAAAATGTACATCAAAGACATTTTAGGTCTTGGTGAAGGTTCCATCATCGAACTAGATAAGTTAGCTGGTGAACCAGTGGATTTACTTGTGAACGGTAAACTCATCGCAAAAGGTGAGGTTGTGGTGATCGATGAAAACTTTGGGGTTCGTGTTACCGATATCGTAAGTCCTACGGACAGACTCAAAGGCGAAAAATGATCAGACCTAGCATAAAAAGCTTAAAACAAAAGGGGCAAGTTATGTACTTTTGTTTGGCTCTTGTTTTGGTATTTTCTCCAACTTTTGCCCAAAATTCGGAAACCAAGGAACTAGACCAAATTCTTCGCCAAGAGTTAGGTGATTCCAAAGCAAAACCTGCTTCAGGAGTTGGTTCCGATTCCTCTTCTGGTTCTAATGAGTCAGCAAATACGAGTAAGGCGAATGCGGCAGATGTTTCTAAGGATTCCGAAGGGACTAATTTAATCCAAGAAAGATACGCAGAAAACCAAGACGATTCTCCATCGGCAACCTGGATACTGCTAAAGATTTTATTTGTTCTCGCAATTCTTGTGGGAGCAGGATATTACTTAATTTTACAAATGCAAAAAACAAAATCGGCTAAATATCCTGTGAAGGGTTTTATGAAGGTTTTGTCTAGTTTGCCACTGTCCGCCACACAATCGGTTCAGATCGTGGAAGTGGGTGGCCGTACACTTGTGTTAGGTGTTGCCGATGGTTCGGTGAGTTTACTAACTGAAGTGACAGCTCCAGACGAAAAATCGCAAATCCAAAAGATGAAAGAGGAAGCAGATCCTTATGTGCCTAATTTTCTAGAAACGGTTCTGGAAAGTTTACAATCGAAGGCTCAGAGAAAAATTCGCATCAATCCATCGAAAATGGAATCACTCGAATTTGATGGGGCTGCAGAAATCCAAAGAAAGGCCAAGGAAGGTTTGGAAAGACTTCGCAAACACCGTGAATTATTAGAGGGAGGGGAGTCATGAAATTCCGTTTTTTTTCCTTCCTTAAGAGACATAAATCTATTATTTTTCTCATTAGTATCCTCTTTCTCATTTCGGCCGGAGGGTTTACTGGACTTTTGGCGCAAGACAAGGGTTCAAGAATTCCAATCCCAAATTTATCATTTAACGTAAATGAGGCGAGAGGGCCTAAGGAAACAAGTCTTTCTTTGATGATTTTATTTCTTGTGACCATCCTTTCTTTGGCTCCTGCCATCGTGATGAGTGTCACTTCCTTCACTAAGGTTGTCATCGTTTTTGATTTTGTGAGAAGGGCGTTATCTCTCCAAAACTTACCACCAAACCAGGTGATGATGGGCCTTGCTCTTTTTGTTACATTTTTTATTATGGCACCTACGATTGGTAAGGTAAATGATGAGGCCTTACAACCTTATTTAAATGGAAAAATCGATCAGTCCGCGTTTATGGAAGGATCGATGAAACATTTACGTCAATTTATGATTCGCCAACTTGGCCGAGATGGAACAAAAGACGTAGCATTATTTTTAAAAATAGGAAAAGTACAAAATGTAAAATCCTTTGATGATGTGCCTTCTTATGTATTGGTTCCGGCATTTATGTTAAGTGAAATCAAAAAGGCATTTATCATTGGTATTTATATCTTCATTCCATTTATTGTGATCGATTTGATTGTAGCATCGGCCCTCCTTGCTATGGGTTTTATGATGTTACCGCCGGTAATGATTTCCCTTCCATTAAAACTGATTCTTTTTATTTTAATTGATGGGTGGAACCTGCTCGTTCTTGAACTCGTAAGGAGTTACAAATGACAGAAGTTGATGTAGTGAACTTGATGCGAGAAGCTTTTATTGTTACACTTAAAATCTCTAGTCCGATACTCATTACGGCTCTGGTTGTGGGACTCATTGTTGGTATTTTACAAACTACAACTTCCATCCAAGAACCAACCATTGCCTTTGTTCCCAAATTGGTTTCTATTTTTGCGGTGATTGTGTTTTTTTCGGCATGGATGGTGCGGGTGATGACAGACTATACTCGTGAAATTTTTTTTATGATAGAAAAGATATGATATGGAATCATTTGTTTTACACTTTCAATCTTTTCTGTTTGTCTTAGTTCGCCTCCTCGGACTATTTCTTGTTGCGCCTTTTTTCTCATCAGAATCAATCAACTTCTCTTTACGTATGATCTTTTCCTTTATGGTTTCGCTCATTGTTTACCCAGTGGTCGCAACCTATATGCCTCCAGTTCCTGGGCATATGATTAATTTTGGAATCCTTATTATCTCTGAAATGTTGATTGGTATATTTATAGGATTTCTCGTATCACTCGTGTTTGCTGCTTTCCAAATGGCGGGAGAATTTTTTAACAACCAAATTGGTTTTGGATATACGGAAATTTTAGATCCAGTCACACAAAACTCGCTCCCTGCCATTGGAACGATGAAAAACTTAATGGCTACGGCCCTTTTTCTTGTGATTGGAGCTCATAGGTTTCTGATTGAAACACTTGCTTATTCTTTTGAAAAGATTCGAATCATTTCATTTACGGGTAAGGTAAATGCAGGTTTGTACAAACTGATTGAAGACGCCATTGGAGCGATGTTTGTAGTCTCTTTTAAAATCGCTCTTCCTGTGATGGGGATTTTGTTTTTGGTTTCATTGGCAGAAGGCTTAATGGGAAAAGCCGCACAACAAATGAATGTGATGTCCATGTCTTTCCCGCTCAAAGTGTTTATCGGAACACTCACACTCATCGCCACTCTTACCTTCATTGCGACTCAAATGGTCCAAGGAATTCAAATTTCTATGGATAAGGCAAGTTTACTCATCCGGGAGTGGCCAAGTCTATGAAAGCGAAAGGATTTATAGAATTTGAATGGAATGGGGAAATCATTCAAAATGCTATCCTTACTTGGGTCAAATCATTGTTTGGTGGATTTTCTTTTTTCCCTTTATCCGTTCCTTTTTTTGAAAGATTAAATTGTTTTAAGTCAAAAGAACTCACACTAGCTCTATCTGGATTTTCCTCTGGATATTATGAGATAGAACTCCAACTTTTTGCTGCGGCGGATGAAGGTAGAACGGAGCCGCCGAGTGAACGCCGTAGACGAGAAGAAAAAGAAAAAGGGAATGTTCCTAAATCCAATGAAGTTGCCTCAACTCTTGTTTTGTTAGGTGGGACAGGGGTTCTGTTTCTTTTAGGTGATACTTTAATTCGAAATACAGCCGTTTTTATTAAAAAATACCTTCCTATGGGAATGAAACTGGACCGATTTGGGGCGGAAGAGTTTCGGGTCATCCTCTCTGGAGTATCTCGCGATTTTTTCAATTTACTTTGGCCAGTTCTTGCGATTACCCTTGTTTTTGCAATCGTTGGAAATGTGGTTCAAGTTGGGTTTATGTTTTCTCCAAGAGCTTTGGCATTTCGTTTTGATCGCATTGCTCCGAACTTCAAACGTGTTTTACCGAACCGCCAAACATTATTTAATCTCCTTAAATCTTTAGCAAAGGTTGTGATGATTGGAATCATCAGTTATATATTGATTTCTGGTGATTTTCTCAAAGTGCTTTTGACAGGTAATATGGGGATGATGCAGGCCATCACACTCATCACTTATTCTGGATTCAAAATCATGATGGCCGCAGGGCTTTTGTTACTTGGAATTGCGGTTGCTGACTTTTACTTTCAAAAGTTTGAATTTGAAGAATCTTTAAAACAAACTCCTTCCGAAGCCAAACGAGAGATGAAAGAAGATTCAGGAGATCCTGTGATGAAAAACCGCAGGATGCAACTAGCTCGTGACATGATGCAAGGTAATATGCTTCGTGAAGTGCCAAAGGCTGATGTTGTGATTACTAATCCGACTCATTATTCAGTAGCACTTTCTTATGAAATGGGAAGGGATTCTGCACCTCGTGTGATTGCTAAAGGTGAGAATCGCCTAGCACTAGAAATACGAAGAATCGCACGGGACAATGATGTTCCGATTGTCGAAAGCCCAAAACAAGCACGTCTTTTATACGCACAAGTCGAAGTGGGTCAGGAAATTCCGCAAGAGTTCTTTAATGCGGTAGTTCAAATCCTTATCACTCTTGAGAAGTTTAGAAAAAAAGTAGGAATGGGATAAGCGAATGAATTTTAGAGACTTACTCAAACAATCCGATTTAGTTCTCGGGGTGGGGACACTCCTTATTTTAGCAATGTTGATTGTCCCGTTACCGGGATTTATCCTAGACGTGCTCATTGTGGTGAGTATAGGACTTGGACTACTCATTTTAATGACTGCGTTGTCGGTCACAGAACCAAGTGAGTTTTCCATTTTTCCAAGTTTACTTCTTATCACCACCTTGTTTCGGTTAGCGCTTAACGTATCGACTACGAGACAAATTTTATCCAAAGGTCCTGCGATGAATTCCAGTGTGATTGAAGCATTTGGAACCTTTGTTGTGGGGGGGGAATCTGGACTTGGTAAGTATGTTGTGGGACTCATCATCTTTATTATCTTAACGATAGTTCAGGTTGTGGTCATTACAAAGGGTGCCACTCGAATCTCGGAAGTTGCTGCTAGATTTACACTCGATGGATTACCACAAAAACAAATGTCCATTGATATGGAACTGAATAGTGGTGCCATTACGGAAGCAGAAGCTAAAGTAAAACGTAAAAAAGTCCAACGCGAAGTAGATTTTTATGGGGCCATGGATGGAGCTTCGAAATTCGTACAAGGAGATGTGAGAGCAGGACTGATCATCACTGCGATTAACTTACTTGGTGGAATTTTGATTGGATCCACGATTCGTGGAGAATCGTTTCTTGCATCTATTGAAACTTACGGAAAGTTTACCATTGGAGATGGACTTGTATCACAAATTCCAGGTCTACTTTCCACAACGGCAACAGGTATCATTGTCACTCGCTCTAGTTCTGAAAAAAAACTTACGGTGGAGATCAAAGACCAACTTTTTGGAAATGCAAAAACTTTATATGTGGTTGCGGGAGCCTTGGGGTTGGCGAGTCTCATTCCAGGCCTTCCATTTTTCTCTCTTTTGTTTTTAGCAGGTGCGATTGGATATTTGGGTTATTCTATTGAAAAAGTTGCTAAAGAAGAAATCAAAAAAATCGAAACGGTAGCCCAAGATAAAGTCCAAGAGAAAAAACCAGAAAATTATATCAAAGAGATTTCTGTCGAAGCCATTCAAGTGGAGCTTGGACGCGATTTACTACCGTTAGTGGATGCATCTTCTGGTGGACATCTACTGGAACAAATAGCCAACACTCGTAAAAAATTTGCGATTGATTTTGGTCTTGTGATCCCGGCCATTCGGATCATAGACAATTTAGAAATTCCTCATGACAATTATAGCATTCGAATCAATGGAGTGGTTGTGGGTCAATCCGCAGTGAAGGCGGATCGTTTGATGGCGATGAATAATACATCTAGGAATTTAGAAGCCATTGTTGGTGAACCTTTTACGGAACCGGCGTTTGGTCTTAAAGCTACCTGGATTGATCCTAACGATAAAATTGAAGTAGAGAACAAAGGTTATTCCGTGGTAGATCCGTCCACTGTGATCATCACTCATTTAAAAGAGTTAATTTCTAACTATGCATCTCAACTTCTGGGAAGAGAAGAAGTAAAAGCACTTCTCGAGCATCTAAGACAAACACATCCGACACTTGTGGGAGAACTGGATTACGACAAACAAGGAAGACTGGGAATCATCCAACAGACTTTACAAAATCTTTTGGCAGAAGGTTTATCCATTAAAAACCTTCCGAAAATTATGGATGCCATCGCTAACCATTTACCCAGAACGAACAATCCATTTGATTTGGCTGAACATGTAAGACAAGCTCTTTCAAGACAAATCATCAATGATTTCCTTTCACCTGATGGGAAGTTACATGTAGTCACCATTGATCCAAGGATCATTGATCGTATGAACAAAAGTATCACTCTTGATGAAACGGATGGAAGTAAACTCATCATCCTTCCTCATGATGTACGTGTGAGGATTTTGGAATCTGTTTATAATGAACTCCAAAAGGCTTTGGATGAGAACAGGTTCCTGATCTTTGTGGTTTCTAGATACTTAAGACAAGCATTTGCATTCTTTTTGACAAAGGAACTACCCCCCAGGAACTTTGCAGTAATTGCTTCTGAGGAAATCCACCGAGGAGTTCCGACAGAAATTGCTTCGGTTCTCAGCCTTCCATCCAGAGAGGAACACCCGCAAGAAGCATAGGAGAAAATCTTTGCCAAGTCCTGTCCCATCGTACCGCATCTCTGTTGCTCCGATGATGGACTGGACCGACAGACATTTTCGTTTTTTTATCAGACTTCTTTCCAAAAATACATTACTCTATACGGAGATGGTGACTACCGGTGCCATTCTCCGTGGCAAAGATACTCACAGGTATTTAGATTTTTCAGAGGAAGAACATCCCATTTCGTTACAGTTAGGTGGTGATTCACCTCAGGCCTTGGGGGAATGTGCAAAAATTGGAGAGGATTATGGGTATGATGAGATCAACCTCAATGTAGGTTGTCCCTCAGACAGGGTGCAAAGTGGAAGTTTTGGGGCTTGTCTGATGAAAGAACCAGACCTCGTGGCTGAAATGGTTTCTGTTTGTAAGTCGAAAGTAAAAATTCCTGTCACCGTAAAACACCGAATTGGTGTGAATGGGAAAGAAAGTTACGAAGACCTATATCATTTTGTTTCCAAAATTAAATCTGCAGGTGTGGATCATATCATTGTACATGCAAGGATTGCTATTTTAGAAGGTCTTTCACCTAAAGAAAACCGGACCATTCCACCACTTAGATACGAAGATGTATACCGATTAAAAAAGGATTTTCCGGGTTTACCCATTACCATCAATGGGGGAATCAAAACCCATTTGGAAGTGAAGGATCATTTAACAAAGTTAGATGGGGTGATGATAGGACGTGCAGCTTATGATAATCCGTTTTTGTTTCACGAAGTGGATGGTTTGTATTACGGATCGAAAGAAAAATCACCTTCGAGAGAGGAAGTCCTTGGGGAGTTAATTCCTTATATTCGTTCTGTTCTTAAGAAAGAGGGAAAGGTTCATCATATCCTACGACATATTTTAGGTCTCTATTACGGAGAAAATGGAGCCCGTGAATTTAGAAGATTCCTAACAGATCGGATGCATAAAAATGGTGCGGATGAATCTATTGTAGAGGATTATTTAAAGCGTTAAGGATCTGAAGGGCGTAAGGTCAGCGAATCGTCTAACGACGAGAAGCTGACGGGAGCGTAAGCGCACCCCGAAGGAGCCTGACCCGTAAAAGATAGGATTTTGCACTTGGTTGGATTGGGGAACGCCCATAGAAAACTAATCTAAGTCAATCTAATTATTTAATTTAAGAGCGCATAGATTAACTTAGATTAGACGGGTCTTCTCTTCGATTGGTTCGAAAATTTCTGGATTTACCTGAAAAACCGCAAGAAAAGATACCGAAAATCTATTAAAATCAAATGAGTTGACAGGGCGCTTTCTCTTCCCAGCCTGGTTAAATTGAGAGGGAATACCATGACCAAGCCACTCACAGTACAAAGTGACAAAACGATGCTTCTTGAGGTAGATAACCCAGAATTTGAAGCCTGTCGGGACCTCGTTTCCAAGTTTGCCGAGCTTGAAAAAAGCCCGGAATATATGCACACCTATCGCATTTCTCCACTGTCTTTGTGGAATGCCGCATCCATCAAAATGACGGCGGATGAAATCATTGAGGGTTTAACGAAGTTTGCTCGTTATTCCGTTCCGAAGAACGTAATGAATGAAGTGAGAGAACAAATCTCACGTTACGGAAAAGTAAAGTTAGTAAAAGAAGAATCTGGCGAATTATATATCATTTCCAATGAAAAAGGTTTTATCACAGAGATTGCAAACAACCGTGCCGTGCAACCTTTTGTGGATGGAATGGAAGGTGACAAAATTCGAATTAAAAAAGAATACCGTGGTCACATTAAACAAGCGTTAATCAAAATTGGTTTTCCTGTGGAAGATCTTGCTGGTTATGACGAAGGAAATAAATATCCGTTTAACTTACGTCCTACCACAAAAGGTGGGATTAAGTTTGGAATGCGTGATTACCAAAGAGCCTCTGTTGAGGCTTTCCATGCTGGTGGTCGTAATGAAGGGGGATCCGGTGTTGTGGTTCTTCCTTGCGGTGCGGGAAAAACCATCGTAGGTATGGGTGTGATGCAAATTGTCGGAGCAGAAACTCTGATTCTTGTAACGAACACTTTGTCCATCCGTCAGTGGAGAAACGAAATTTTGGACAAAACTGATATCCCTGAATCCGACATTGGGGAATATTCCGGTGAACTCAAAGAAATCAAACCCATTACCATTGCAACTTACAATATCTTAACTCATAGAAAGAAAAAAGGTGGGGACTTCACTCACTTTCATATCTTCAGTGCGAACAATTGGGGACTGATTGTTTATGATGAGGTTCACTTATTACCAGCACCTGTATTCCGTATGACATCCGAACTACAAGCCAAACGTAGATTAGGCCTCACGGCAACTCTAGTTCGTGAAGATGGGTTGGAGGAAGATGTATTCTCACTCATCGGTCCTAAAAAATACGATGTACCTTGGAAAGAACTCGAAGCTAAGTCTTGGATTGCTGAGGCCAACTGTGTGGAGATACGTGTTCCTATGGAAGATGATCTTCGTATGAAGTATTCTGTAGCCGATGACCGTGAAAAGTTCCGATTGGCATCGGAAAATCCAGAGAAACTACGTGCGATTAGTTATATTCTAAAAAAACACTCAACTAACAATATTTTGGTGATTGGGCAGTATATCAATCAGTTAGAGGAAATTTCCAACACTTTCAAAATCCCTTTGATTACTGGAAAAACTCCTCTTCCGGAAAGGCAAGAACTTTACCAAGCTTTCCGTTCTGGACAAATCAAACAACTTGTGGTTTCGAAGGTGGCAAACTTTTCCATCGACTTACCAGATGCAAATATTGCCATCCAGGTATCGGGAACTTTTGGATCTAGACAAGAGGAAGCGCAGCGTTTGGGACGGATCCTTCGTCCGAAGTCGCAGGATAATACGGCAATTTTTTACTCACTGATTTCTCGTGATACAAACGAAGAGCGTTTTGGTCAAAACCGACAACTCTTCCTCACCGAACAGGGGTATGAATACGAAATTTATACTTTGGATCAGTTTAAAGAAACAGTTCCGGAAGAATCACTCACAAAATAGAGGACAAAATGAAACTTGTAGCAAAACGACTGGATGTCGTAGAACCTTCTCCCACTCTCGCGATCACTGCTAAAGCAAATCAGTTGAAAGCGAGTGGACTTGATGTTGTTGGATTTGGCGCAGGAGAACCTGACTTTGATACACCGACACATATCAAAGAAGCTGCCAAAAAGGCAATGGATCAAGGGAAAACCAAATACACTCCTGTGAGTGGAACTGTTTCTTTGAAAGAGGCAATCATTCGTAAATTAGAAACCGAAAACGGTTTAAAATACGAAAAGAACCAAATCATCGTAGGAACAGGTGGGAAACAGGTTCTCTACAATTTTTTTATGGCAACTCTCAATCCAGGTGATGAAGTGATCATTCCTGCACCGTATTGGGTGAGTTATGCGGACATAGTTCGTTTGGCAGAAGGAACACCTGTGATTGTTGCAACTGATATTGCCAGTGGATTTAAAATCACTCCAGAACAATTGGAAAAAGCAATCACAGCCAAAACAAAAGTTTTTATTTTTAATTCTCCGTCCAACCCAACAGGAGCCGCTTACACTCGCGCGGATGTGGAAGCACTGGTAAAGGTATTAGAACCAAAAGACATCATTACTGTTTCTGATGACATTTATGAAAAAATCATTTATGATGGATTGGAGTTTGTGAACCCAGCAATGATCTCTGCAAAAATGAAGGAAAAAACCTTTGTGATCAATGGAGTGTCCAAAGCTTATTCCATGACGGGATGGAGGATTGGATACGGAGCAGGAAACGCTGAGATCGTGAAAAACATGGATACCATGCAAGGCCAATCCACAAGTAATGCTTCTTCTATTTCACAAGCGGCAGCGGAAGCGGCTTTGACGGGAGACCAAACACCTGTCGCAGATATGTTAAAGGCTTTTGACAAACGACGTAAACTCATCGTTGGGCTTTTACGCGAAATTCCAGGTGTGGAATGTCGTATGCCAGAAGGAGCTTTTTATGCTTTCCCTTATATCTCTGGTGTTTATGAAACTCAAGGATTTAAACGACTGCTTGCCGAAAAAAAAGAATCTTCTTATTCGAAACTCTTTTGTGATGTTCTTCTTGATAAATACAACGTGGCAGCAGTGCCAGGAATTGCATTTGGGGATGACCAAGCCATTCGATTGTCTTATGCGTTAGGTGATAAAGACATTGAAAAAGGTGTGGCTCGCATCAAACAAATGGTTGAGGACTTACAAAAATAAAATGAAGTTTATCCCTTTACTGAAAAAAATTCGTAGAGGGATGGCCCTTTTTTCTTTTTTAAATTCATACAGATTTAAATCTGTTACGTACTTTGGATTTTCTCTCTTATTTGCCATTTTAATATTTTTTATGGTTGGTAGTTCTCTTCAGGCAGAGCCAACCATTCAAGAAAAAAATAAACGAACGAAACCATCTGAACTTCTGAAGCGGGATTTGAATTCCGAAATTGTCATTCCTGTGATTGGTCTAAACTTACATTTGTTTGCTGATCCCAAGAGTGATGTATTACGTAAACTGAGATTTGGGGAACCTGTTTCCTATGATAAAGAATCATTAGAAAGTCAAAAAGAAGATTGGATCCCTGTTAAGTTGGAAGATGGACTTTCTGGGTTTATCAAACGGTCTGTAGTCAGATCGGTTCCTCCTAAACAATATCTTTCTACATTACTGTTTGAAGCAGAACGAACTGTTCTTTCGAAAAATATTGATTTTGCTGCCAAACAAGAAATTACTGATACCATCTTTCATATTTCAGGTTCAGGAAAGTTTACTGGTGATGATTTTATTTTTCTTCGGACAAAAGCTGGATATTTTTTAAAGAAAACAGTTGATTTAATGAACGAAAAAGGGATCAAACCTGATAACGATCCCGCGACTCTCGAATTTCTAAAACGGCATCAAACCAAATTATTATATGATTATAATTCTGGTAAATACTACGTTGATTCTAATTTTTTTTGGAAACTTTTAGAGTCTTATCCAAAAACAAAACATTCTGATTATGCAGGTTATTTGGCAACAGAAAGTATGCCAAGTGTTGACTGTGGAACTGAATTAAAATGTAGATTGGAAGAATTACGAAAAGGAAAACTTCGTTATCTTTATTTATTTCCCATGGGAAATTACGTAAATTTATACACCAAGGATTTAGTATCCAGTTTGCAGTCTATGACCAAAGATCCAGATTCTATTCCTTGTTTTTCACCCGTGAGTGAGGGCATTAAGTCTGAAATAAATCAGATGATTGGGTATGCCTCGGAAATTGGGCCTAGAGAAAAAAAACAAATCCTGCCTCATTTGCAAATCCTAAAAAAAGAATGTTTTCGTTAGAGATCGTTTTGTGAAACTAAGTTATAAACTTTACCCATTTCAACCAACTTCGATAGAAAAAAAAACGGTAGGAGATATTATCATCTTGCACGGGTTATTTGGTTCATCTAAGAATTGGGTGACTATCGCTAAATACCTTTCTGGATTTGGTTCTGTATATACAGTGGATGCAAGAAATCACGGTGATTCTCCTCACTCAAAGGAACATTCCATTCGGCTAATGTCGGAAGATTTAGAGGAATTGATTCAAGACCATAATATTCAAAGTCCAATCCTTCTTGGGCACTCTATGGGTGGCCTTGTGGCAATGTATTTTGATTTTACGCATCCCGGTTTTTTGAAAGAACTCATCATCCAAGACATTGCACCGCGCTCTTATCCTTTTGCTTATGACAAAGAGATCCAGTCTATGTCTTTCCCTTTGGATGCATTTAAGTCTCGTACGGAGATTGATGCAGAAATGGCAAAATATTTACCAGACACTTTCATTCGTCAGTTTTTGCAGATGAGTCTGGAAAGAATGGATTCTGGAGAGTATCGTTGGAAGCTGAATGTACAAGGTCTGAATGAGGCAAGGCGACTTTTTGAAGATACTTTTTCAGATGCACAAACTTCCAACACGAAGGTTTTATTTCTGATCGGAGGAATTTCTGAATACATTGATCAGAAAGATTTGCTCTTAATTAAAAATAAGTTTTCTAATCTTCAGGTTAAAACGATTTTAACGGGTGGACATTATATACATTTCACTCATCAAAAAGAATATTTGGAGATTTTGGGAGAAGAGTTCTCTTTAATTTCTTGATATAAAAAATCACATAACGGATATTTGTCGTTATGAAACCTAGCTTTCAAAATTGTTTTTATATTCCGCTAATCATATCACTTTTTTTTTCTTGTAAGACTGAATCCGAAAATCCGAACAAAAGAATTTTTTCAGAAAATGTATCTCGAACCGTTTCCATCTCCATTGAAAATGAAGAACTTCTGGGTAAAAAACGTTGGGTTGGATCTGGATTTTTAATCTCTAAGGATGGTTATCTTCTTACCTGTGCCCACGTGATCGGAAATTATGAAAAGAAAATTGTTGTCCGACTTGGTGGGAATGGAAAACGTTATTTGGGCAAGGTAATTGCTTCTGATCTGCAAAAAGACATTCTTTTGGTTGGTTTAGATACGGATGATAGTTTTGAATACTTTGAATTGAATTCAGATCAAAAAGCGGAAAGAGGAGAAAGTTATTATTCTATTTCTTCTCCCTTGGGATTAGAAGAAAGTTTTACTACTGGCATTGTTTCTGATCCCGAAAGAGTGGGTGTGGATTCTATTTTATCGGAAGTTTCATTTTTGCAAGTGAACCAATCGATTTTACCTGGAAGTTCTGGATCTGCTTTATTTGATGCTAATGGACGTTTGATGGGTATGGCACAGTTCCAATTAAAAAATTCAGAATACAACCAACAAGGTATTGGATTCGCCATTTTGCCAAAATTTTTATCCGAATTTGTAAGTTCCGTCAAATTAACAAAGTTTTCTAAGGAAGAAATTCAAAGGGGAATTGTTGAGGTTCCCACGATCACTGATTTTTTGGTTCAGAATTTGAATTTGCCTTCTAAAGAAGGAATTCTTATCAGTTACTTGGTGGAAAAAAGTTCCGCTGAGGTCTCTGGTTTAAAACGATATGATTTGATTGTTGAAATTAATGGAAAGAAAATTCGTAGTAACGAAGAGATGAATCTATTATTCAAAAATTCATCTCCCGCAGAACGATTACAAATCAAAGTGATTCGCAATCGTTCTGAGAAAGTTCTTTATCTTGATTCTTTTCGTAAAAAATAATTCAAGGACAAACTTTAATAGTTAATTGTTAAAGTTTCAGTTAATGTATCACCGTTGATTTTACCAGTGATTGTTACTTTAATTGTACCTGTATATGTTGTACCTGAAATGGTAACATCAAATTCAGAATCATAAGTCAAACTTTCAATAGTCAAAGCAGGAGTTGTAATAGTGTCTTGTGAAATTACTAGACCATTTGAGTTACTTATTGATTTGGATTTTAATCTTAAGACTGATCCGCTACCGGACAATAAATAAGTTGATTCAAAACTAAGTGGCCCATTGAGAGTCGCGGGTTTTGTAAATCTGTCTTGTCTTTCATATGCCTCTTGGAATCCCGCACATGTCAGTGATGGACTGCTAGCACCATTTTTTCTTATATCTTTGTAATATGCGAAACTATCAGTGTAAATGGAGCCAAAATCGTTGAATACAATACTTGCCTGATTTCTATAATCACCGGAACTGGATTGGCTGATTGAAATTTTCCCGTTGGAGAAAACAGCATTTCCTTTTTCCGGTAATGAATTTTGGTTAGATAAGGCTGCAAAATAGGTAGTAACAGGGCAAGTGGTACTTGCATTTAAATACATATTCATTGTTTTTTTCTCAAAAACGCGTCCTTTCAAAGTGCCGGAATATGTATATTCGTTACGACCATTGACTACAGTGGCACCAGACCAAGCGGTTAAAACCTTTTCCACTTTACCATTTTTTTCTGGAAAATTTGTAGATATGAACTCCGCCATTACTTCTTTCGCAACAACAGGATCTTTTCCGTATTGATATATTTTATGAATGGCCGCAAGTAGCTGTTTGTCTAGCGGTTGTTTCATATTAGGGTTTTTCATAGTGAAACTTCCCGAATTGGAAACCGTAGTCGAGTTTGCCGAAATGGAAGAAACCACATTGGCTGTAGCACTAGCTCGACCCAGAGGAGTGTTTAGATTCATCGTATCTGTTGGGTCACCAGATAACAGATAGAGTGCGAGTAGATTGTTTGTTGTATTGTCTTTTTTCTCGTGACACCCTGTTAGGAAAACACTAAGAAAAAGAAGAGTCAAGATGGTTGCTTTGATTGTATTTTTTTTGAATTTAGATCCTCGTTTAACGTAAGGTTAAAGTATCAGAAGAGAAACCTGCAAGAAAAAAAATGTAAAAAAAAAACGTGTTAGTGGGGATGGTGTAATAGAATTAGAATGATTTAAAAAGGGTAACGAACAGTAGTCTGTATTTGACTACTGTTCAAAATTGTTTACTCTTCCAATAACGAGCGTAACATCCAAGCGGTTTTTTCATGAATGTCTAACCTTTGTGTGAGTAAGTCCAAAGTTGCTTGGTCATTGCCTTTTTCAGCAGGTTCATAGGCGGCACGTGCTGTACGAATGACTGCTTCGTTTCCTTCTACCAATCGTTTAATCATATCTTGCGCTTTGGGAACTTCTTTGTCTTCTGTGATGCTAGAATATTTTGCAAATTCCCATCCGCCCATAGGTGCGTAGTATCCGAGAGATCTAATTCGTTCGGCAATAGGGTCGATCGCATTCCAAAGTTCTGTGTATTGAGTCATAAACAGAATATGTAGAGTTTGAAACATAGGTCCTGTTACGTTCCAATGGTAACTATGTGTTTTTTGGTACAGAGTGTACGTATCTGCTAAGAGTTTTTTTAATGACTCAGAGATGGCACTCCTTTCTGCTTCTGGGATACCAATATTGATTTTCATTCTTTTTCCTTTAATTTTAGATTGATTATTTCTTTAGTTCGGAAACGATTCGTTCCACTAAACTCTCTGCTACGAAATCATATTCACTGGTGGAAAGTAAAATATCGTCACGACTCCAAATGAATCCAAACCCTAAACTATATTGAAGTAAACGGCCTAAAGTCCAATCGGCTCCTGGTTTTTTCCGAGCATTGACAATGACATGTCCTGACTCGATATGAACTATTTTTAAAGAGACTGTATCCACTAAATTGGGAATGAGTTTTCCTTTTTCGTCGTATTTTTTAAGAGCAGAACCTCTGCCAAAGATGAGTGCATCCACTCCTAACACTTTTCCTAAGCGAACAGCTGTTTGTGTGTCAATGATTCCTGTTTTTGAAAAACTTTGTTCATTTACAACTTTGGAAAGTTGTTCTCTCTCGATGACTTTTATCGGGAGGCGTTTTGCAATTTGCAAAGATACCGCATCTGTGAATTCATCTCCCCATTTTGCTTCCTCAATATCAAACATAAGTACAGCAACCTTGGTAATTCCCAAATCTGTTTTTCCTGGATCGGGGTATTGGATGGCGGCATCCATTGTGCGGCAGTTTATGAACGAAAGGCTTAGGAGGAAGGAGAGGCACGCTAAATATGGTTTCATAGATTTCCTTTAGAAATGAGGTCAGAATCACTGGCCGGCAATTCTTTTTCGTACCAAAAACGGACATTTTGTAAAATTCGCTTTTCCGATTGTGGTCTCTCCTAGATTTTTCCAACTAGGCTTCCTTTAATGAAAAAGATTCTCAGTTTATCCGTCATTTTTCTCACCTTTTTTTTGCTAGGTGTAGGTTATTATTTTTCATCCTCTATCATTTCCTTTCCGGTCACAAGTTTAGAAGAAGATAAGGCAAGATTAAAAATCCAATCCGTTTCTGAATTTGGACTTCCCGAACCTGAATCAATTCGATTTCAAAATGGAAGTTTACGGCTTCGTGGTTGGTATTTTAAGAACCCTCAAAAGAAAAAATGTGGAGTGGTGTTGCTGCACGGACATACCAGAACTCGGTATGGTATTTTGAAATACGCCCCTGTGTTTTGGAAGCGGGGTTGTAGTTTGTTTGCTTATGATGCCCGTCGTCATGGGGAAAGTGCGGGAGAATACGGAACGTACGGTTATTTTGAAAAAAATGATTTAGAACGTGCGATAGAATTTTTTTCCGAGATCAGCACTGTTCCCGAAGAACAAATTGGTATCTTTGGAGCTTCTTTTGGGGCGGCGACTGCTTTGCAGTATGCAGAAGGCCGAAATGATTTTGCCTTTGTGATTGCAGATTCTCCTTATATGGATATGCGTTCGATTGTGGAAAAAAGAGCTGTAGATTTTTATTCTCCCTTGATTCTATTTCTTTCGCCCATTGCACTTTCCATTGCAGAGATTAGAGCAGACTTTTTAGTGAACGAAGTCTCTCCTAAAGAAGCAGCAAAATATATCTCTTTGCCCGTTTTACTCATTCATTCCAAAACGGATGAGGTCACTCCCGTTTCTCATTCAGAAGAGATTTTTCAAAATTTAAAATCGAAACGAAAACAACTTTTGGTTACAGATTGGGGAGCTAGCCACTGTAAGTCTATTGATGTTCGACCTGAGGAATATGAATCGATTGTGAATTCTTTTTTAAAGGAAAATACCTCTTTTCGTAAGTGAGATTTACTTCAGTCGATCAAACAGTGGAGTAAGTTACCACCTACGAAAAGATAGGTGGCGTTTCTTTAGCGAATTTTAATTAACCTAGGGAGAGCTTCCCAGGTTCCATCATCGTTTGTGAAATAAGTTAAATAAACAGGGAAGGATCCAATTCCAGTATTTGCTGTTGTGTAATAACTATAATTTAATTTTCCATTTGCGGATTGGAATTGTTCAGCGTTGGTCGCTATAGAGCTATTATAGGCGGTTGGCACGGTTGCTAGGAGGCTAGCGCTAGTGAGTCCATCGGTGCTTCTATAGATTTCGATGGTGGGAGATACTGAAAAATCAGGTACGTTGGATAGCAAAAAGTAATGGATTGAGTTTGAGCTTTTAATCGTCCTTAGACGAGAAGAATTTCCAGGAATTGTACTTGCGAATCCTGGAATTGGGGATGCGTTTTTTGTGATGGTAGGATTGGAAAAGCTATAGGAGCCATTGGGAAAAGTATAACCATAATAGGTTGGTGCAGAGTATAAAAGTGCAACCAATTGGTCTTGAACTGGAAATATAGGTGATTCAAAACTCATAGGTGAGACTGCATCGAAAGTTATTTGATTACTAACTAAATCAGGTATTCGAATGCTTTTGGAAACGAATGTATTCCCGAACGTAATTGTTGGGCATTGTAAATAATTAAAACCAGAATGAGCAATCACTTGATAGGCTACAGAGGATATACCAGTAAGTACTGAGGTTGAACAGCCAAAATCATTGACCAAATCAACTGTATTAACCAAGTCGAGTTGCACTATTAAAGGGCGAGGTGTAGTCGAAAGCATCGGAGTGATCAAATATTTGTCGCTCCCTAGGTAACGAGATGGATAATACCACGGGGGGGTGTAAACATCGGAAAACAAGCGATAGTTAGTTGGCAGGGCTATTGATTGTGCCGTCACCGAATATGGAGGGGAAAATGCAGGGATTCGAATGAATAGGTTTTTGTTATCTTGAAAAACCAGAGCAGGATAACTCCATCTCTCTTCAGAAAGAAAAAAAACATATTCTGATCCATTGAAGGTAGGTGTAGATATCTTTAAACGATATTCTTCTGTTGTGATTTGAATGTTTACGCCCTCGATTTTGGTTACCTGGTCATAATTTTCTCCATCCGCACTGGAAGCAATATAACCAACGGAATAGCTATTTGGTGGGGATGCTGTTTGCACCTGTAAATAGATAAACTGTCTGCCATTGGCAGAGCCAAGAGGAGTGAACGAAAAATAAGAGGCCATCCGATTGCGATAGTTTGCAAGATCCTCTAATGTAAACTGCGTGGCTCCACTTTGGCTTAAAAGAGAAAAGGATTGTTTGGTGATTCCATTATAGATTCGAAAACTGGCATTGCCTACAATAATGTCGGCAGGAGTTTTAACAGTAAGCGTTGCAATGCCTCTTTCACTAAAGGATAAAAATCCTCTACCATTTGCATCTAATGTGAGCGTATAGGTCTGAATGTTTCCTGTTTCACCGTAAGGTGAAGTGGGAGTGCCATTTTCATCCGCTTCATTGAAAACAGAATACTCAACTTTGTAAGCGTTATAAGGATTTCCATTGGAATCGGTAAATTTCATAAACGCTACAGTTTGGCTATATGTATTGAATGCATCTGCCAAAGCGAGATAACGCAGTAAGGTTTGTAAAGTCCCCAAATCTTGAGAAGGGTCAAGATCAGAAGGTTTAAAAATTTTACATTGGAAAGAAAATATCAGTATTAGGATGGTTAGGAATGACTTTTTCATCGGAGGCTCCTTAAAATAGAATGGAATATCGAACTTCAGCATATACTGAATTTGTTTGGGGGCGTATGCCTGTTATGGAATAAGGTTTATCCCAGCCTGAATCGAAGTCCAAACCTTCTCTGAATTGTTTTCCTCCGGTCGTCACAGTCGGTCGGTCTGGGTAACGGTCGCGTCCAATCATATAGGCATGAACAAGGTTGGTGATGTATATAATTCCGGCTGTACCAAGTCCCGCCAAGTATTTGGTATTTGTTTCCTTTGCATTATTTTTACTTTTTGTGATAAAATCTTCCGCGATTGAAGTTTCTAGAAAGCCCGTAACAAACTCAGATGGCAAACTTATGTTTTGAGCATTGAACCGAGTCCCTGGTCCTCCGATTTGGTTGAATAATATCATCTTATCATAATGAGACTGTGCATTTTTTTCTTCTGTATGCAGTGGTCCGAGAGTGTATATGAGAGTTCCCAAAAATAATGTACTAAACGATCCGGCCGACACATAGTATCCTCCGCAAAGTTGTCCCCATCCTGGTAAAACGGCAGATCGCCAAAGGATTGCTAAGCGACCGCCACATTGGTTAACAGCAGGGGAGGGACCCAGTTTTCGATTGGCTAACCATTCTGCTTCTGCTTTGGCTTCTCTTTCTGCTAGTGTTTCTTTGTTTTTTTCATCTGCGAGTCTTGTTTGTTCTGATAATTTAGCTTCTTCTTCCAGACGTTTTTGTTCTTTGGCTTCTGCGATGAGTCGTTCTTTTTCGAGTTTTGCTTTTTCCTTTTCTTCTTTCTCTTTTAATTTCTTTTCTTCGGCGATGCGTACTTTTTCAGCTTCTTGTTCGCTGATGTCTTTATAGACAACTTTTAAGATTTGGGATTTGGAAATGGTTTGTGGTCCTTCTGCCGTTTGCACCGTGAGTCCACGTTCATTTTGATCGGTGACTTTTCCTTTTAGGGTCTTTCCATTTTTAAGAATGACGGTATTGATGGCAAGTATTGGGAAAGAGAATAAGATGATTAAAAGTAAAGAGAGGTTTTTTTTCATAAATAGGAATCCATTTCTGGCTCATGAAATTTTCGCATTCGTTCAAGAAATTGCAAGAGAATTTTGGGGGTGAATTATTAGTATAAATGATGTAAACGGCCAGAACTCGCGGGAGGGTTATGGGTATATGCAGTTTAACGTGCGGTATTGAAGAGGGTATAATCACCCCGCCCTGATGAGGGAGGGGAACTAGACCCGCCACCCAATGAGATCCTTCTATCACAAACCTGTCCACCCATCAAACAGAAAGCCCTTCCTTAAAAATATTTTCCGAATAAGTTCGCATTTACGTTGTAATACGATAAAATCTAGTTAGAGACTAGAAGTATAACCAAAACAAATACGAGAGTTGCCACATATAACGTAATCCACAAACAAAGCTGACCCAGAAAACACAGAAGAAACTATCGCTACAATATTCATATTACTTTAGCTTCAGGTAAATCTTTGCTATGCGAATAACCACCAAATCATACTTGTTAGTTGCTGTGTGCAAAGCCGCCATCTCAGTGTTAGCTCATTTCCTCGCCAACCAAATTCTGGTTAGCCGAAATATCTCTTTCCCCAAACTCTTCCCCGAATTATGTCACATTACCTTGCTCTTTCTTCCCTCAATCCTTCAAAATAAACGTATTGAACTGCGAACTTTTTTA